>NZ_JABDQL010000012.1 GCF_013042245.1 Winogradskyella sp.
GATGACTCTAGAAAAAGAGCAGGGAATGCTGCGCAAAATTATTCTATTGCTCTTAAAATTGCTTTAAACCTATTGAAGAATGAACATTCTAAAAAACTATCTATGAAAAGCAAAAGGCTTGAAGCTGGGTGGAATGAAGACTATTTGCTCAAAATATTAAATTTAAAAGTATGATTTTGCCCTGGTAGTTTACGTTTAAATTTTTTAGCTTGAATTATTTTATAATCTTGATTTTTGAATCGTGGGGCAACCTTTACAGGAATACAGGACGTTAGAAGTGTTAAAAACAGAAAAATAATAACTTTTCTCATTGACTTAGTTTTCACGAAAGCATCAATAACTATTCCAACTTGATACAAAAAGTTATTTCTTCTTCTTGTAATAATCATCTAAAACTGACTTACGTCCAATCGTTTTGGTAATAATGTCATTATTTAAATCCCAACCGCGAGCTTGTGAATATTCACGTCCATACCATATAATCTGAAGATGTAAATCATTCCAAGTTTCTTCTGGAAATAAGCGTTTGGCATCTTTTTCGGTTTGAGTTACACTCTTTCCATTTGTTAAATTCCAGCGATACATGAGTCTGTGAATATGCGTATCTACCGGAAATGCAGGCACGCCAAATGCTTGACTCATAACAACACTAGCAGTTTTGTGTCCAACTGCAGGTAGTTCTTCAAGAGCATCAAAACTCTGCGGCACTTCACCATTATGCTTTTCAATTAAAATTCTGGATAAGCCGTAAATACCTTTACTTTTCATTGGACTTAATCCACAAGGTCTTATAATTGCTTTAATTTCTTCTACCGACATTTTTATCATATCATACGGATTATCTGCCTTTGCAAATAATAGCGGTGTAATTTGATTGACACGGACATCTGTGCATTGAGCAGATAATAAAACAGCTACTAATAATGTATATGGATCTTTATGATCTAGAGGAATTGGAATTTCAGGATATAAGTCTTTTAACGTAGTTATAACAAATTCTACCTTTTCTTGCTTTGTCATTCATTGTATTTTTACAAAAACAAATTTAAACATTATGACGCATTTAAAAGTAGGAGATAAGGCACCAAATTTTGAAGCTTTAGATCAAGATGGAAATACTATTAAACTAAGTGATTATAAAGGAAAGAAGCTTGTTGTTTTCTTTTACCCAAAGGCTAGTACACCTGGATGTACTGCAGAGGCTTGCAACCTTAATGACAACTTTAAGCGTTTTGAAGCTAGTAATTACGCGATTTTAGGTGTAAGTGCAGATAGTCAAAAACGTCAGTCTAATTTTAAAAACAAATATGGTTTTGAATATCCGCTTTTAGCAGATGAAGATAAATCAGTGATTGAAGCGTTTGGTGTTTGGGGACCAAAAAAGTTTATGGGTAAAGAATACGATGGTATTCATCGTACAACCTTTGTAATTGATGAAGATGGCGTTTTAGAAGACGTTATTTTAAAAGTAAAGACAAAAGCTCATGCTGAGCAGATTTTAGATGCTTAAAATCTATAATCTTTAAATAAAAAAAGCGACTTTACTCAAGTAAAGTCGCTTTTTTTTATGATTTTAAGAGATACTTTATTTAAGCATAACCTCTTCAGATTCACATCCAAATAATGCTTTTTCTTTAATGAGTTTTGCAACACCTTCGGGTAGCATACTTTCCCAACCTGTTTCACCAGCGGCAATTTTTGCTAATACTTTTCTTGAGAAAATAGAAAGTATCGATGGGTCATAATCATTAATGTCTACCACTTTACCATTATACTTGAAGAATTTGTATAGTTCTTTCATTCGTGGGTGAACTTTAAGATTTTCACTTGATGTAATACTTCCATCTCCATTAACCATTGGATATAAGTAGACACGTAAATCTTTGTAAAAAAGCTTACCAAAGGCTTCAAGAATACCACCGCTTAAATGGCGATAGTATTTTTCGTCAAAAATATCTACTAAGTTGTTAACACCCATAGCTAATCCCATTCTGTTTTTTGAATATTGAGAAAAATACTCAACAAGCTTATAGTATTCTTTAAAATTTGATATTAATACAGTTTGACCAAGCGAGCAGAGTAGGCGTGCACGATCCATAAAATCTTGTTCATCAATTTCTCCTTCAGCTCTAAGGTTAGATAGTGTTATCTCAAAAATTACTTGAGTATTTTCTTTGCTAACCTTATTTTCTTTAATGAACATTTCGTAAGATTTCTCAAACATGTCTATATTTACTTTAGTAACAGGTCTAAAGCTACCTCTAAGTGTTAAGATGTTTTTCTTATATAAAACACGAGCAGGAAGTACGTTGTTTCCATCTGGCGAAAACATAACGGCATCAGTCATACCGTTTTTAACCAATTGTAAACTCATTAAACGATTGTCTACGTTTTCAAAAACAGGACCTGAAAAATTTATGGTATCTATCTCTAGTTGGTCTTTGTCCAGATGATCATACAAATAGCGTAACAGTTTTCTTGGTTCGTTGTATTTGTAAAATGCACCATAAATTAGGTTAGTACCCAAAACACCAAGTGTTTCCTGCTGTAATCTTGCGTCATTTTCTTTAAAACGTAAATGAAGTACAATTTCGTTATACTCTTCATCTGGCTTAACTTGATATTTAATACCAACCCAACCGTGTCCTTTATATTTCTTGGCAAAATCAATCGTGGCTACTGTATTTGCATATGCGAAAAATATTTTATCAGGATGCTTATCTCGAGTAATACGTTGCTCCATGAGGTTCATTTCATGGTTTAGCATTTTTCTTAAGCGTGCCTCTGTAACGTAGCGTTTGTCATTTTCAATACCATAGATAGCATCGCTAAAGTCTTTATCGTAAGCAGACATTGTTTTGGCGATGGTTCCTGATGCGCCACCAGCTCTAAAAAATTGTCTTACAGTTTCTTGACCTGCTCCAATTTCAGCAAATGAACCATAGATATCTGCATTGAGGTTAATGCGTAAACACTTATCTCTTAGAGAAGGAATGTTTTCAAACTCTTTATCTGCTTTATACTTAATTTCAGTCATACATCATGGTTTTACAAGCCGTACAAAGGTACTCTTTTAAGATATTAAACAAAAAAATAACCTTATTTTTGTCAGAAAGTTAACACTGTTGAAAGTTACATTTTTAGGCACAGGAACTTCTCAAGGTATTCCAGTTATTGGAAGTACACACCCTGTATGTTTGAGCGATAATCCCAAAGATAAACGTTTACGAGTTTCCGTTTTAATAGAGTGGGACGACTACTCATTTGTTATAGATTGCGGACCAGATTTTAGGCAGCAAATGTTAAGGTCTGAATGTAAAAAAGTAGATGGTGTCATTTTTACACACGAACATGCAGATCACATCATGGGATTGGATGATATTCGCCCTTTTTTCTTTCGTCAGGGCGATATTGATGTTTATGCCCATAAGCGCGTTATAAAAGCTTTGGAGCGAACCTTCGCTTATATTTTTGAAACTGAAAATAAGTATCCAGGCGCACCTAGTGTCAACGAATTTTATATTGATGGAAGTCCATTTTTAGTTGGAGATTTAGAAGTTATACCTATTGATGGATTGCATAATGAGCTACAGGTTTTTGGTTATCGATTTGATAAATTTGCATATTTAACAGATATGAAAACTATAAAAACTTCTGAAATTGAAAAGCTTCAAAATCTAGAAGTCTTGGTGGTTAACGCTTTGCGTGAAGAGCCTCACATGTCTCACTTTAATTTGGATGAGGCTTTAGATTTTATAAGTAAAGTTAACCCTAAACGTGCATACTTAACCCATATTAGCCACCATCTAGGATTTCACGACGAGGTGCAACAAAAATTACCAAATAACGTTTATTTGGCTTACGATAATCTTAAAATTACTATTTAGTATGAAGAGTAGACTATTCATGTACTTATTTATTTTTGCTGTTTTGGCAATTATTTTTCAATATTCAAATTCAAAGAACATTCTCGATAAGTATGAAAAGGATATAAAAATATTTAAAGCAGAGATTAAGGACTTAGAAGACGAACGTATTAATTTAAATGATAAAATTTTTGACCTTTCTAACTTTAATTTTGATGGTAACCAAGAGGCTATAGACTATTTTGAAAATCAAGGTGTTAATACAGATATATTATTACAAAAACTTAAAGATGGTCTTTTAGAGACAAATATTTACGAAGGTGTAGACCACCCAATCGTGCCTTATGCGTCGATGACAGAATCTAAAATTATGATTGACCAAATTAAGGTTTTAAATCATAAATGGATACTCGCTAATTTTACCGATGGTAAGTATTGGGGAGAGTTATTTATAAACTATGAGCTAGACAATAGTGGTGAAGTAGCCTATAAATTAACGGATTACTTTTTATATCCTATTAATTAAATCCGTTTTTCTAGCCAAGTTTTGAGTTCAAAGAAATTTTGTGGAGCAACACCATGACCAACAGGGAATTCGCTATACGTGTTTTTTATATTCAAATCATCTAGAAACGGTTTAGTTTTTCTAGCCCAATCTACAGGAATCACTTGATCTACACTTCCATGCGAACAATAGAAATCTAAATGACTAAATTTCGATTTTTCAAGAGTTTCTGGTAAGATATCTTCATTTACATAGCCGCTTAATGCTACTATGTTTTTTACTTTTTCAGGATATGTTAATGCTACAGAATAACTTAGAATTGTACCTTGACTAAAACCTAAAAGCGTTATGTTATCTTTATCAACAGGATAATTGTTACACGCATAGTCAATAAATTGTGCAATTACATCTCTCGAAGCTTTTGCTTGCTCATTATTGCTCCATTTGCCTTCTACAGCATCAAAATTTATGGCATACCAAGCATTGCCATAAGGCTGAAGCTGGTAAGGTGCACGAATAGAAATAATAAATAATTCTTTTGGCAACTCTTCCGCAAAAGAAAATAAATCATTTTCATCACTACCGTAACCATGACACATAATTAATAATGGAGCATCTTCTTTCAACGTCGAAGGACGTTTAATGTAATTAAGATTTGTGGACATTTATTATTTTATGGATTTAAATATTTTTTGGAATAAATCACCAAGTAAAGGTAGTTTATGTAATCTTCCTGATGCAGCACCAATGATACCATAAGTAAATAATACTAGGAAAAATATCCAAAAAGAATAGGTTATCATCCAGTTATCGAAGCCACCTATAATGTAACCTAAAATAAAATAGATGAGCCACAGTCCAAGACTTTGTCTCACATGAAAAAAAATAAATTCATTTTTCTTTTCTTGATTCATGTAAAAGGCAATCAAAACGCCTATTATTGTAATATAAGCTACAATAGCAAAAGTTTTTCTTTCTTTAACGCTATTCTCCTTCATTAGATAAGTTCAGTTTTATTGTTAGCGATAATACCATAGGCTTTTCCTGTTAATTCAGTCCCTGTAAAACAGCTATTATTAGATGTTGATAGTATGTCTTTTTTGCTAAACTGGTATTTTATGTATGGATTAAATAACGATAGATTAGCTTTTTGTCCTTCTTTAATTTGAAATTCTTCGACTCCAAATCTTGATTTTCCTTTTGTTAAAAGAGAAACAGCTTTTTTTGTAGTAAATATATTTTGAAGTGCTCCAAAAGCAGATTCTAAACCAATGGTTCCGTATGAAGCATGGTCAAATTCTATTTTTTTATTTTCGATATCAATAGGGTTGTGATCAGTAGTAACCATATCTATGGTGTCATCTCGTAGACCTTCAATCAGAGCATCAACATCTGTTTGTATTCTTAATGGCGGTAAGACTTTAAAGTTGGTATCAAAATCCTGAAGCTTATCATCGGTAAAACATAAGTTATGGATAGCTACAGAGCATGTTACATCTAGTTTTTTTGCTTTTGCTTCACGAATAAGTGCTACAGATTTTGCTGTACTTATCGTTGGAATATGCAATTTACCTTCTGTATATTCTAGTAAAAACAAATCTCTTGCAACTTGTAATTCTTCCGCAAGCGCAGGATTTCCTTTAAGCCCAAGCTTTGTGCTATTAACATGTTCGTTCATAACGCCTAGACCAGAAATTTTGGATTCTTGAGGAAAGGAAAGTACTAACCCATTAAAATTGCTTGCGTATTGTAGCGCAATTTTTAAAAGATTAGGATTGCTTATTGGTTTTTGGTAATCATAGAAAGCGATTGCACCAGCGTTTTGCATATCAAACAACTCCGCTAAGTCAACAGAACTTGAAGCTTTAGTTAGTGCTCCAATTGGTTTTAAAGCTACGGCGTGGTTAGATGCTTTTGCTAAAACGAAAGCGATATCTGCATTACTGTCTATTACAGGATTAGTATTTGCATTGAGTGCTACTGATGTGTAACCAGATTTAGCAGCAGTATCGAGACCGTTAGCAATTGTTTCACGTTCTTCAAAACCTGGTTCACCAAAAGATACAGAACTATCAAACCAACCTTGTGAAACATGAAGGTTATCTAATTTAATCTCTTGGTAATTTTTAGGATTTGAAATGCGTTTTGAAATCTTAGTAATCGTGCCGTTTTCAATTAAAATATCAACATTCTGATTATGGAAATCACTTTTAGAATCGACTATTGTTGCAGATTTTAGTAGTGCATTCATTTAAGATATTTTAAAGTTAGCATTTCTATTATTAAAAATGCTAGCGCAAAAATAACAAACCATTTCCATAGCGCATTAATACTCGCGTTACTTTTTATAGTTTCTATTGCAGAAGCCATAGAATTATCAACTGAATAATTACTATTGTCACTTAGCTTGTGATAGATTAAGCTGCTTTCTTCTCTTTTATAATTAAAACTCAATTTTTTAAGTAATTCTGAATTGTTTTTTACTTCAAAAATACCGGCTTTAGTAGGAAGTTCGGTCGTTGTGAGTCTTACACTCTTACTATAAGTTTGTTGTAAGGGTATAATTTTATCCTCTCCAGAGGTGAGGTTTAAAATCTCATCTTGTGAGAGTTTAGTATTGATATCAATATTATTTTCATTACCGATTTGATAATATATCTTTGGAATTTCTAAGCTTTGTTTTCCAATATTATAGAGCACAGGAACAATTAATGGCGATTTTTTAAAATTACTATTATCAGAATTTATAGCTGCTGTGAATATGTACGACTTTGCATTACCAAATAAAAAAGGGCTACCATCTTCAAACTCTAAAACGGAATTCTTATTTGTATTGGTCTTATAAAATGAATTAACCTTTGGGTACTGAAAATTACTAATACGATTATAGAATGCATTCTTAATTATCGGATGGTCGTAGTTTATTGAGATTACCCTTTTTTCTTCACTTAATCTTTTAGTTAAAGCAGGTAGGGGTAAGTTGCTAAGCAGTTGATTGTAAGAATTTAAATTTAAATCATCTGAAGCAATAATTAATATGCTACCACCGTCATTTTTAAATGAAGCTAAAGCCGTTTTAAGGGCATTTGAAATCGTTTTAATTTCATTTAAAACAATAAGATTTTGATTTTCAATTTGATTGTAATCTAAGCTCTTATAATTTATACTCTTATAAATAAATTCGTCTTCTGTGTACAATTTTTTTAAGAAAGTGTCAGATGCTTCATTTATACTTAACACCTTTATTTTCTCCACGGTATTAATATTGAAATAAAATACATTATCATATTGCAATCCATTATCTTCAATAGCAATTTTACCATTAAACTCCGTGCCGCTAGGTATAGTGAAATTGGTATTTGCTTTGTTTTCGATATCTAAAGCGGTTTTAGAAACTAAAGTTTCATTGTTATAAAGCGCTACAGAAACGTTTTTTATGGAACCGTTATAGGATACATCAACACCAATTTCTATATTTTCAGAGCTATACTTGTTTATGTAAACACTGTCTATGCTTATATTGTTTTTATAGACTGGTTTTGGCTGAACCAATTTTAAGGTGACAGAACTATCAGTTTCAAACTCTAAAGGCGTTTCTTTTTGCTGAAAGTCAGAAACTAAAACTAAATTTTTTAAAGTACTGTTGTCTTTAGAAAAGTATTGGTTTCCTTTGAGGTAAGCAGATTTATAATCCAGCTGACTTGTAGAGTAATTTAATTTTATTAAATCGTTTGTAATGCCATTGATTGTAGTATTCCTAAAGGTGTTATTATTTGTAAAAATGGTAATTTCATCATCCTTAGAGTAGCCTTTAATAATATCTTGTATAGCTTCGTTGAGTAGACTTCCGTTGTTTCCTTTGGCTTCCATACTGAAGGAATTATCCAAATAGATAACGGTTTCACTTTTTGCATTAAAAGTGTCGGAGTTTGTAGTAAAAGGCTGTGCAAAAGCGAGAACGATGCAAGCGATTAGTAATAAACGTGTTAAAAGCGTTAACCATTTTTTAATTTGAGAGCTTTTACGAGTTTGTAGTTTTACAGCCTTGAGAAACTTAACATTAGTAAAGGCTGTTTTTTGAAATCGCCTGAGCTGAAAAAGATGAATGATTATAGGAATAAGCAGTAAGAGTAGTGCCCACAGAAATTCTGGATGTTTAAACTGCATTCGCTTTTAATGTAATTTATAGTTGTTTCAAATATAGGAATTGATAAGACACTAAAAGGTCTCGATTTTGAGAAATTTAACGTTTAACAAAAGAAAAAATAATCCCTGACCTGTTTCATATCTAATGCATCAAAATAATTGATTATTTGTCTTTGCTGTTCTTCATTTGCTACCGTAACGATAGTTTGAGGGCGTTCAATGGTTTTTAAAGCCTCAAACGGCTTCAACTTTACACCATAAATATCTTTTCCTATTTTGTTTTTGTTGTCACAAATCCAATGAAAATCAATTTTGTTTTCGACCAATTTCTTTGCAATAGTTTTCCCCTTAAATCCAGCGCCCCAGATGGTTAGTGGACGAGAACTATTATAATCTAACTTTAAAAAATAATGCAGTTTAATATCTAAAAAATAGTTTTGAGCATAATGCTCATGAGTGCGAGAAGTTCTAGTGCTATAATCCCGCCAATAATGCAAAAGATGGTCGTTTGGGATACATTTATAACCATATTCGTAAAACCGAAATGTTAAATCATAATCTTCAGGATAACGGTTAGGATTAAAAGCATCACAAGCAACTAAATCTTCACGATGGAGCATCCAACATGGCGATGCTATTACGCACTCCTTGTAGATTTCGGTATAGTTCTTTCCAGTTTTTGTTAACTTATTTAACCAAGTTTCATATTTAGCGTAGCCGTTGCTTATCCCGGTGTCGCTAAAGTACTTTACCAAGCCAAGTGCAACGTGTTTTTTGCCATATTCTTCAAGCTGATTAACCATAACTTCAAGTTTGTTTTCGGTCATAATATCATCGCTATCCATTCGTGTGATGTAACTTCCTGAACTATTTAAAAATGCATATCTTAATGCTTCGATAATCCCGTTTCCAGTATTTTTAAAAAGTTTTAGACGAGAATCTTTTTCGGCATATTTTTCAACAATTTCGTTAGAATTATCCGTAGAATGGTCATTAATTATGATGAGTTCCCAGTTGGTATAGCTTTGTTTTAGAATAGAATCTAAACAATCTTCAACGTAATTTGAAACATTTTTAAAAGGCGTTAATATGCTCACTAGTGCTTGTGCCATTGCACGAATATAGTAAACCTCTTTTTAACATAACCTTTACGCTTTTATTTACTTGAGATATTAGATTTGTGACTTATAAATATTTTATTCGCTTTCAGGTTTAATACCTCGAGGCTTGCCTCGTTAATTATTACTATTTTGTGACTCGATGTCACAGAATAGTAAATATATCCATAAAAGTCATAATGTTACAGTTTTACTATATCAT
>NZ_JABDQL010000013.1 GCF_013042245.1 Winogradskyella sp.
TTGCTTTAAACCTATTGAAGAATGAACATTCTAAAAAACTATCTATGAAAAGCAAAAGGCTTGAAGCTGGGTGGAATGAAGACTATTTGCTCAAAATATTAAATTTAAAAGTATGATTTTGCCCTGCATTAGCTATTAGGTTAATGGAAGCTCTTGAATACTATTTATATATTTGTAAAAAAATACCATGATAAAGCAGCCGTATAGCAACACACTATTATGATTTTAAATATGGAAAAAATCATTTTCATAAAAAAAATGATATTGAAGATCTAGAATGGCGTGCCAAAAAAATATTGGATTAATTTATAATGCGTTAATATTAAAATATTGGATGAACTAACACTAACCACACCAGCACTTTTGTTTTCGGCAATTTCATTAATTATGTTAGCGTACACCAATCGTTTTTTGGCTTATGCATCAGTGATTAGAAATCTAAGAGACGAATATTTAAAACGCAAAGAAGAATCTTTGATTAAACAAATCAAAAATCTAAAGCTACGTTTAGACCTAACACGTTACATGCAAATCTCTGGCATTACAAGCTTATTACTTTGTGTACTAACCATGTTTTTGATTTATATCGATTATCATCTACAAGCTGTATATGTGTTTGGTTTAGGCTTGTTACTTCTGCTGTTATCATTAGCCTTTTTGATTTGGGAAATACAAATCTCTGCAAAGGCCTTG
Organism: Winogradskyella sp.; assembly: GCF_013042245.1. Taxonomy (GTDB): domain Bacteria; phylum Bacteroidota; class Bacteroidia; order Flavobacteriales; family Flavobacteriaceae; genus Winogradskyella. Next base: position 694 of record NZ_JABDQL010000013.1, read on the forward strand.
AACAACCATTTAAGGGATATCGAAGATGATTTAAAAAAAAGATAAATAAAGTAACTGTTAGTTCGAGAGGAGTCGAGAACTATTGTATTAAAATTACTTTTTCTTCTTATTACGCTTATTGTAATTTTTGTCACCACGAGTTTTAGGCTTCTTGTATTTTTTTGCAATTTCTATACGGTAACTACCGCCAAGATTTACTTTTTTGTTTTTCTCACTTTTTTCATGAAACGCAGGTCCAGGTGCATCTTCATCTCTGCGTTTTGTAGGATTGTAGCGTTCTTTGATGACATCGCGTTCCTCTTCAATCAGTTCTTTAGAAATCTCAACAGATTCAGGGATTTCAATAGTTTCAATTTGCATCTGCATTAACGCTTCAATACGTTCTCTTGAATCTTGTTCTTTTGCTGTAGATAATAAAATAGATTGTCCTTTACGTTCTGCACGACCAGTACGACCAATGCGGTGCATGTAATTTTCTGGAAAATCTGGCGTATCAAAATTGATAACATGCGAAACATCGTCGATATCTAAACCACGAGCCATAACGTCTGTAGCAACTAGCAATCTGTTTTTGCCTTCTCTAAATTGCTCAATACTACGTAATCTATAATTCTGTGTTTTGTTAGAATGGATAACACATGTTTCAGAAGGAAACAGTTCTTCGAGCTTGTCAAATAAACGATCTGCCATTCGTTTATAAGCTACAAAAATTAGTACTCGTGAAAAGGTCTCTTTATCTTGAAGCAAATCTTCTAAAAGATTAACTTTTGTATAAAAATTAGGCACGTTGTAGCGTGTCTGTTTAATATTTTCTAGAGGTGTTCCTGAAACGGCAATAGAAATTTTAGTCGGATTTATAAAAAAGTCAGTAATTAATTCATCTACATCAGTCGTCATCGTGGCCGAAAACATGATATTCTGTCGCCGCGGTGGCAGAATGTCAAAGATATTCATTAGTTGGTGCCTAAAGCCTAAGTCTAGCATGACATCAACTTCATCAATCACTAATTTCTGAATTGATTTTAGCTGTAAAACACGACTCACAGCCAAATCGTATAAGCGTCCTGGTGTTGCTACTAAGATATCTAGGCCTTGTGCAATAGCCTGTTTTTGAGTATTAATATTTGTACCACCATAAACACCAAGTACACGATTATTAATGTATTTAGACAATTTTTCGATTTCATTGACGACTTGTACAACCAATTCTCGTGTTGGCACCAAAATTAGAACACGTGGATTTTCTTGTCGCGAATATTTGAGATTTCTTAGAATAGGCAACATATAGGCGAATGTTTTTCCTGTTCCTGTTTGCGCAATACCAACCACATCTTTTCCTGAAGCAACGACACTAAACGATTCTGCCTGTATTGGCGTAGGTGTTGTAAAGCCTAAATCGTCTAAGGCATTATGTAATGGCGTGTTTAAGTTTAAATCTCTAAAATCCACTGTTTTGTTTTATCGCACAAAGATACAGTTTCATATTTAGCAATCTTATAAGCTTTATGAAACCTTGTAGGTATTAAAGCTTTATTTCAATATTTTTGTTTCAATTATATTTCTATTGAGAACAATACAGCATTTTCAGCCAAAATCTATTAAAAATTTCAAAGAGCAATTATTGTGTTGGGCGCAATACTATGATGATGTGCTGTGGTTAGATTCTAACAACCACAAAGAGAAATATGGTAATTACGATGCAATCCTAGCTATTGATGCATTTACAAGTTTGAAGACGGATTATTTTGATGCGTTCGAAAAACTAAATGAATACCAGTCTATAACCAAGGACTGGATTTTTGGCTACCTCACTTACGATTTAAAGAATACTATCGAAGACTTGAAGTCTACTAATTTTGATGGATTAAAGTTTCCTGATTTATATTTCTTTCAGCCTAAAAAAATCTTTTTAATTGAAGGTAATACAGTTGAAATACAATACTTACGAATGGTTGATGATGAGATTGATGATGATTTACAAGATATCCAGAAATCTAAAAATCTAAAAATCCAAGAATCTAACGAATCTAACGAATCTAACGAATCTATCAAGATTAAGCTCCGTATCCACAAAGATGATTACTTCAATAAAGTTAATCAAATGCTCGCACACATTCATCGTGGCGACATTTACGAAGCAAATTTTTGTCAGGAATTCTATACTGAAGACACAGAAATTAGACCTTTAGACGTTTATTGTAAACTTAATAAAATTTCAAAGCCTCCATTTGCCACATTCCTTAAGGCAGAAGACAAATACTTAATGTCTGCATCACCAGAACGTTATATTAAAAAAGAAGGAAATAAAGTCATTTCACAACCCATAAAGGGAACTGCAAAACGCTCAACAAATCAAGCTAAAGACCAACAACTTGCCAAAGCCTTAGCTCTAGACGAAAAAGAGCTTAGTGAAAATATAATGATTGTAGACTTGGTGCGTAACGACCTGTCGCATACTGCCAAAAAAGGAAGCGTTAAGGTTGAAGAATTGTGTAAAGTTTATTCGTTTATGCAAGTGCACCAAATGATTTCTACCGTAGTTTCTGAGGTCTCTGAAGATACAAGTCCAGCAGAATTATTAAGAACAACATTCCCAATGGGTAGCATGACTGGCGCGCCTAAAATCTCCGCAATGAAAATTATTGATGACTTGGAGGAGACTAAACGCGGACTGTATTCGGGTACAGTTGGTTATTTTGAGCCCAATGGTAATTTCGATTTTAATGTTATTATTAGAAGTATTCTCTACAACCAAAGTAAGAAATATGTATCGTATTCTGTAGGTAGTGCTATTACAGCCAAAAGTCACCCGTTCCGTGAGTACGAGGAATGTTTGATTAAAGCTAAGGCAATGCGTGAGGTTTTAGAGGGATAGTTTCTTGGTCAGTAAACCTCTACATTTCTTTATTCCAGATGCGTTCTAAAACTTTTCTTTACTTTCTCAAAAATTAATTCAACTCTTGAGGTTTCAATATTTTTAATCTTCGCGATAGCGTCGAAATCTAGATTTCCAAAAATGTATAAATCTACGATATTAGAAATATTTATAGGTAGCCAACTGTAAAAGCGACCAAACACCTTAGGAGATTCAGATGGTGATAAATCTTCAAGCTCAAATGCTTTTAAAATTGACGTTTCTTTATCTTCATACAGGTACAAATGGTTGTTATGGTCTTGATGGTAAGATATGTCATTCAATTCTGTGTTTAATACTAAGTCCAAATCAGCATCAATAGTATAGTCCTCACTAAGTTTAGACATCTCATCTTGTAAAATAGTATCTGTACTTATCGTATTTTTATGATAGGCTTCCTTTTTAAAAAGAGCGTTCATATAGTTGTCTACGAGCTTAAATAATTCGAGTTTCACTTCATTTCTTTCAGCTTCGATGTTAAATCCTTTGCTGTACAATTCAATAACACATTCATCAATAATTCCATTAGACGAATACATATTTTTAGGGATAATACCAGTAGTTTCAGAAATGTAAATTCTATGTTTTACATAGGGGTGTAAATGTTGTACTACAGAAAGCATCTTTTTGTCAAAGGCAGTTTTTGCAGATTTTGATGATAGTTCTTTAAAAGTGCTCATAACCAAAGTTTTAATTATTTCTTTAAAGCTACTTATAACATTAAAATATTACTATGACAATTGTCATTTTAAATTCAAATTCTTCAATTATTAACATTTTCCATTATTGTATATTTACGCTATGTTAGATTTGTTTTCAACACATATAAAATCAAACTTAAGTTTTCTAAAAAACACAAGATTAGTTATCGCAATTTCAGGCGGAATAGACAGTGTCGTTTTAGCTCATTTATGTAACCAATTTGACTTAAATTTTGTATTAGCACATTGTAATTTTAATTTAAGAGGAAAAGAAAGTGATACCGACGAAGATTTTGTTTTGGAACTTTCCGAGGAGTTAAATGTTGAAGCTTTTATTCAGCGTTTTGATACTGAGGCTTATGCCAAAGAAAACAAATGTTCTATCCAAATGGCAGCGCGCGAATTGCGTTATGATTGGTTTAATGATTTAGCAGAGCAATTAGAGTTCGATTATATTCTAACCGCACATCAAGCCGATGATAATCTTGAAACATTTCTTATTAATTTTACAAGAGGAACAGGCATCAATGGTTTAACAGGAATTCCGACGATTAATGAAAATATTGTTCGTCCATTATTACCTTTTTCAAGAGAACAAGTTGAGGATTATGCCAAAGACCAGAATATTAAATGGCGAGAAGATAGTAGTAATTCGAGTAGAAAATATTTAAGAAATAAACTCCGTCATGAGGTTATTCCAATCTTAAAGGAGATTAACCCTCAGTTGCTAGATAGCTTTCAGAATATGTTAGAAAACTTAAATGACACAGCAGATATTGTTGAAGAAAGCCTCAATGCAGTTGCTAAACGCGCTATTGTAGATATAAACGAAAGTGGCGTAAGTTACAAGGTCTCAGAATTCAAAAAAGTAAATAATTCAAAAGCATATCTGTTTGAGATGTTTAAAGATTATGGCTTTACGGAATGGAATAATGTGGTTAACCTTTTAGATGCTGAAACTGGTAAATATGTAACATCAAACGCATATAAGTTAACCAAACATCGTAAGTTGCTCATACTTTCAGATTTAGTTGATAGACCAAATAAGAAAGAGAACGTTACGCTGAGTATGTCGAAGCATCAAATCGAAAGTTCAGACGCTTTATTTGAAACACCAATCGGAAATCTAAAATTCGAGAAAGTTTCAAACCTTTTAAAACCAACAAAGAATACAATTTTTATAGACAAAGAAAAACTCAAATTCCCATTAAAATTAAGACTTTGGAAAAAAGAAGATATTTTTCACCCAAGCGGAATGAAAGGCAAAAAGAAAGTCAGTAAATACCTTAAAGATGAAAAACTAAAACCATCAGAAAAAGAAAATACTTGGGTTTTAACTTCAGAAAATAAAACTATTTGGGTAATTGGAAGACGTGCTGATGAGCGTTTTATTGCAAATGAAAAATCTAAAAATATTTTAAAAATAGAATTGTATTGATATTAAAGGGAAATATAGTAAACATAAAAAATCGCAACATTTTCAAAGGCGAAGTCCATATTGAAAACGGAAAAATAAAATCCATAATCGAGAAAGATTGCGATGAAAATCATTATATCTTGCCTGGTTTTGTAGATGCGCATATTCATATTGAAAGTTCTATGCTCGTGCCTTCAGAGTTTGCTAAAATTGCGGTTAAGCACGGCACAGTAGCTACAGTTTCTGACCCACACGAAATTGCTAATGTGCTTGGAATAAAAGGTGTGGAGTTTATGATTGAAAATGGAAAACAAACACCATTTAAATTCAATTTTGGAGCACCAAGTTGTGTGCCAGCTACACCATTTGAATCCGCTGGTGCTATTATAGACTCAGAAGCTATAAGAACCTTGATGGCAAATCCGGATATTAAGTATCTCGCTGAGATGATGAATTATCCCGGAGTGATTTTCGATGATGATGAAGTCCACAAAAAAATTGAATGGGCAAAAAAATATGGTAAACCAGTTGATGGTCATGCACCAGATGTTAGAGGTGAAGATTTAACCAAATACATTTCAGCAGGAATTTCAACCGACCATGAATGTTTTACTTATGAAGAAGGATTAGAAAAACTTCAAAAAGGCATGAAAGTCATTATCCGTGAGGGTAGTGCTGCCAAAAATTTTGAAGCCTTAATAGATTTATTACCAGAGCATTTTGAAAACATGATGTTTTGTAGCGATGATAAGCATCCAGACGATTTATTATTAGGTCACATTAATCAGCTTTGTGCGCGAGCAGTTGAAAAAGGAATTGACATTTTTAAAATTTTGAAAGTGGCCTGTATTAACCCCGTAAATCATTACAATCTTAGCGTTGGTTCGTTAAATGTAGGAGATGTTGCTGATTGTATTGTAGTTAAGGATTTAAAAGTATTTGAAACTCTTCAAACTTACATTAATGGCGAATTGGTATTCGATAATGGAGTATCAAAAATTAAACATGTCAATTTCGAAATTTTAAATACTTTCAATACAGAAAAGAAACAACTTTCAGATTTTCAATTCAATTCCAAATCAAAACAAATCAGAGTTATCGAGTGTTTAGATGGCGAATTGGTAACCAATGAAATTATCGAAATGTCAACTATAGAAAAAGGGAATTTAGTTTCCAATACTGAAAGTGATATTCTTAAAATGACGGTTGTCAATAGGTATAAAAATGATAAACCCTCAATTGCATTTATCAAGAATTTCGGATTAAAAAAAGGTGCAATAGCTTCGTCTGTTGGTCATGATTCTCATAATATTATTGCTGTAGGCGTTTCAGACGAAGCAATTTGTAAAGCAGTTAACCTTTTAATAGATAATAAAGGTGGAATATGTGCTGTTTCAGACCAAATAGAGAAAATAGTACCACTACCAGTCGCAGGAATTATGAGCGACCAAAATGCAGAAACTATTGGTAAAGCTTATGCAGAGTTAGATCAAATGTCAAAAAAAATGGGCAGTAAGCTCCGTGCGCCTTATATGAGTTTGTCTTTTATGGCATTGCTCGTTATTCCAGCTTTAAAATTAGGAGATAAAGGATTGTTTGATGGAAAAACGTTTCAGTTTACGCCATTAGAAATTGAATAATACTTAAGGCTAATAAATCTAAAAGTCTAAGAATCTAATAGGTCTAAATTACCTTAACATTTCATTCAAACTTTTGTGTAGAGAAAAAATTATCTTTAGACTTCAAATAAAATCAACCACCATGATTAAAAATCTTTTTCGAGTAGTTGTGTTTTCAATCTTTATTTTAGGTTGCAAAGACACACAAAACATCAATGTCAAAGAAGCTGAGACTGAAGCTAACAAAGTAACGACTTCAGTAGATACTTACGCTAAGGACAATTATAATAAAAAGGAAGTAATGATAGTAATGCGTGATGGTATTAAACTACATACAACCATTTACAGCCCAAAAGATACCTCAAAGACATACCCAATATTGATGATGCGTACACCTTACAGTTGTAGACCTTATGGCGAAAATGAGTTTAAATCTAAAATTGGACCAAACAAGTACCTTATGGAAGAAGGTAATATTATGGTCTATCAAGATGTTCGTGGACGTTGGAATAGTGAAGGTGTTTACGATAATATGCGTGCTTATATTCCAAATAAAACTGGTAATCAAGTCGACGAAGCTAGTGATACTTACGATACTATTGAATGGTTAGTAAATAACGTTGAGAATACCAATGGCAACGTTGGCACATACGGAATTTCGTATCCAGGTTTTTATGCCACATATTCTTTATTAGACTCGCACCCTGCATTAAAAGCAGTATCACCTCAGGCATGTATTGGTGATTTTTTCTTTGATGATTTTATTCATAATGGAGCATTTTTATTGAGTTATTGGAGAGCGACTTCGGTTTTTGGTTACATGAAAGATACACCAACCAAAGAAGCATGGTACGAGTTTCCGAATATCGGAACAGAAGACCAATACCAGTTTTTTATTGACAATACACCTTTAAGTAAATTAGATGATTATTATGACGAAAAAAATGTGTTTATGACGCAAATTGAAGAAAACGTCACCTATAATGATTTCTGGCAAAAACGCGGAATTATACAGCATTTAAAAGATATTAAACCTGCGGTTATGGTTGTCGGAGGACAGTTTGATGCTGAAGATTTATACGGACCATATAATACGTATAAAAGTATAGAAAAGAATAGTGATAACTATAATACCATAGTTTTTGGACCTTGGAGTCATGGCGATTGGGCGCGAAATAGAGATAGACAAGTGATAGGAAATATGCATTTCGGCGATGGAATTTCAGATTATTTCCAGAAGAATATTGAAACTAAATTTTTTAATCATTTCCTAAAAGGTGAAGCTAATGGCGAAACAGGATTAGCCGAAGCTCATATGTTTGACACAGGTAAAAAGGAATGGCAATCTTTTGAGCAATGGCCACCAAAAAATACAATGAAGCAAAGTTGGTTTATGCAGCCAGACGAGCGTTTAACAAAACTAGCTTTACGAAATATTGCCACTTCAGATTTTATTAGTAACCCTAGGAAACCGGTACCCTATTCCGAAGATATCAAAGTCGTTTTTACACCACGTAAGTTTATGACGGATGATCAGCGTTTTGCGTCACGACGCCCTGATGTTTTGACTTTTGAAACTGAAATTTTAGAGAATGATGTTACTTTAGCTGGCGATATTCTTTCAAAATTAAATGTTTCGACTACAGGAACAGCGGCCGATTGGATCGTGAAAGTTATAGATGTTTTTCCTGCGGATACTGAAAATACAGATGATGTTCAAGACCATTTAAAACTTAGCAACTACCATATGTTGGTGCGTAGTGAAGTAATCCGTGGACGTTTTAGAAACAGCATGACAAATCCTGAGCCATTTGTGCCAAACCAAAAAACTCCAGTTAACTTAAAGTTGCAAGATGTATTTCATACCTTTAAAAAAGGACACAAAATACAAGTGCAAGTGCAAAGTACATTCTTTCCTTATATTGATGCTAATCCACAAACGTATGTAGATAATATCTTCAAAGCCAAAGAGGAAGACTTTAAAGTACAAACACATAAAGTTTTCAATGATTCATCAATTGAGTTTACAATTCTGAAATAGAAAAATTAAATAAAATGTTACTTCGATTTCGAAGAATAAGAAATTGTATCCAGAAGCAAGAAAAATTCTGGATACAATTTTTAGTTTTACTAAAAAAACCAAAAATCATTAGAACAGAGAAAATTGAAAAGTAAACTTAACCCATGCCGATAATAGAATCTACCTACAAACCACTCTTTTGGGCTAAGAGTGGTTTTGTCTCTACTGTATTTTCAGGATTAGGACGTCGCGTAAAAGATGTAGAGCAAACTCGCGAACGCATCATATTACCAGACACCGATTTTTTAGATTTAGACTGGAGTTATTCTGAAACTAAAAGCCGAAAAGTGATTATACTTTTACATGGCTTAGAAGGTCACGCACAACGCCCATATTTAACTGGCGCTGCTAAGCTATTTAACCAGAATGAAATTGATGCTTGTGCCGTAAATTTTAGGGGTTGTAGTGGCGAACCTAATTTGTTATATCGCAGTTATCATTCTGGTGCAACTGAAGATTTAGATAACGTTGTTAAGCATATCGTTTCATTACATAAGTATGATGAAATTTATATCAAAGGGATCAGTCTTGGTGCAAATATGGCGTTGAAATATGCTGGCGAAAATCGAGAATTACCAAAACAACTTAAAGCAGTCATAGCTATTTCATCGCCTTGTGATTTAAAAGGTTCTTGTGATGAATTATTAAGCCTAAAAAATAGAGCTTATGCCATTCGCTTTTTAGACCATTTAAAGCAAAAACTCAAACCGAAACTCAGAGATTTTCCAAAAAATATTTCAGTTTCAGATTATAAACTTATAAAAACATTAATCGATTTTGACCATGTATATACATCAAAAGCGCATGGTTTTAAAGATGCTTTTGATTATTACGAAAAGGCGAGTAGTTTACAGTTTTTACCAAACATCAAAGTACCTTCATTGCTAATTAATGCACTTAATGATTCGTTTTTATCGCCAGAATGTTATCCAGTAAAAGAAGCTAAAGAAAATCCAAACCTACATTTAGAAATGCCCAAATATGGCGGTCATGTTGGTTTTATACAAAACGGAGAGTTTTATTATAATGAGAAACGGGCTTTGGAGTTTGTAGAAAGTATATCCTATGAAAAATAAGTTGAATTATTCAATAATAGCTTTATTGTCATTGTTTGTTCTTAATTGTGAAAACGAAAACAAATTAGAAGGTGGTTTTAGTTCCTATAATCCTGAATATGGATATGTAGAAATGTATTTTAAGAAAGACTCAATGCGATTAGCGTCAGATAATAATTGGGTGTTGTTTTGACCACGCTCGAAATGACAGATATATTCTGATTATTACACTTTAAGGATATACAGTTTTACGGAGGATAATAGTTTATGAGTAAATGTTTTATTTTGTTTATTTAGTCCAATAATCCTACATTTAGAAAAACAAATTAAAATCCATGCTCAAAAAAGTTTTCGCAAGTGCCGTTTTTGGTGTTGAAGCTTCAACCATAACCGTTGAGGTTAATGTAGATAAAGGTGTTGGTTATCACTTGGTAGGGTTACCAGATAATGCTATAAAAGAAAGTAACTACCGTATTGCAGCCGCACTTCAGAATAACGGTTTTAGAATACCAGGCAAAAAGATTACCATAAATATGGCGCCAGCCGATTTGCGTAAAGAAGGTTCAGCTTATGATTTAACTTTGGCTATCGGTATTCTTACGGCATCAAACCAAATTAAAGCAGAGGATTTAGAGGATTATTTAATCATGGGCGAATTGTCACTCGATGGTAGTTTGCAGCCTATAAAAGGTGCCTTACCAATAGCCGTAAAAGCACGAGAAGAAGGTTTTAAAGGTTTTATTCTGCCAAGCCAAAATGCTAAAGAAGCCGCAATTGTTAATGATTTAAAAGTTTTTGGTGTCGATAATATCACACAAGTCATCAATTATTTTGACAAAGGCGAAGATTTAGAACAAACTATAATCGACACAAGAGCAGAATTTAATAAAAGTCTTAATTTTCCAGAATTTGATTTTGCAGATGTTAAAGGTCAAGAAAGCATTAAACGCTGTATGGAAATCGCCGCTGCTGGCGGACATAATATTATTTTAATTGGTCCTCCAGGTTCTGGTAAAACGATGTTGGCTAAGCGACTACCTTCTATTTTACCGCCAATGACTTTACATGAAGCCTTGGAAACGACAAAGATTCATTCTGTAGTTGGTCGCGTAAAAGCACACGCAGGATTAATGGCGCAACGACCGTTTCGTTCGCCCCATCATACCATTTCAAACGTTGCGCTTGTCGGCGGCGGAAGTTATCCACAACCAGGTGAAATATCCTTATCACATAATGGCGTTTTATTTTTAGACGAATTACCAGAATTTAAGCGTGAAGTTTTAGAAGTCATGCGACAACCTTTGGAAGATAGAGAAGTGACAATTTCACGTGCGAAATTTACGGTAACGTATCCAAGTAGTTTTATGTTAGTCGCAAGTATGAATCCAAGTCCGAGCGGATTTTTTAATGACCCAGATGCACCTATAACATCAAGTCCAGCAGAAATGCAGCGTTACATGGGCAAGATTTCTGGACCATTATTAGATAGAATCGATATTCATATTGAAGTGACTCCAGTACCATTTGAGAAGCTATCTGAGGAACGTAAAGGAGAATCTTCAGTAGAAATTAGAGAACGCGTGACGAAAGCACGAGAACTTCAAACGGAGCGCTTTTCAGAATTCGAAAATATGCATTACAATGCGCAAATGAATACCAAGCAAATACGAAAACATTGTAAATTAGATAACGCTTCACTTCAGCTTTTAAAATCTGCAATGGAGCGTTTAAATCTTTCAGCGCGAGCTTACGACAGAATATTAAAAGTCGCTCGCACTATTGCTGATTTGGAAAGAGCCGAAAATTTATCTGGTAATCACATTAGTGAAGCTATACAATATAGAAGCTTAGACCGTGATGGTTGGTTAGGCTAAGACTAAAAACAAATTATTTATGAAATACGCTTATCTCATTCTTATCTTTCTTTTTTTGTTGAATTGTAAAGACCAAAACGCGGTTGGAAGGAAGTCTACAGAATTAAACGAAGTTACCATTGCAAACACACCTACATTAAATCTTAACGATGCTAATAGTCTAGCAAATTTACCTTTAGCATGCGTTGGTACAGAGTATCCATACAAATTAGGGCAAACCCTAGGCAGTGCAGATGATTTAAAAACTCCAAAAGAATTACATCCTACGTTTTATGGCTGTTTCGACTGGCATTCTGCAGTCCATGGTCATTGGAGTTTGTTGAGTTTACTACGTCAGTTTCCAGATTTAGAACGACGTAATGAGGCTGAAGCTTGGTTGCTAAATAGTATTTCTAAAGAAAATATTATAAAAGAAGTTGCTTATTTTGATGATAAGAATAACAAGTCTTTTGAGCGCACTTATGGTTGGGCATGGCTATTAAAACTTACCGAAGAATTACATCAATGGAATAATGATATTGCTCGCGAACTTGAAAATAACCTACAACCATTAACAGATTTAATCGTTTCAAAATATATGGAGTTTCTCCCAAAATTGAATTATCCAATTCGTGTTGGAGAGCACCCAAATACTGCATTTGGACTGAGCTTTGCTTATGATTATGCTGTAACTGTAAATGATGAAAACTTAAAGTTTTTAATAAAAAAACGAGCTAAAGACTTTTATTTAGATGATGCTGGTTGTCCACTAAAATGGGAGCCAAGTGGTTTCGATTTTTTATCGCCATGCCTAGAAGAAGCGGCTTTAATGAAGCGAATTTTGCCTCAAGAGGAATTTAAGACTTGGTTTGCTGAATTTTTACCACAATTAAAGGACAAATCTTTTAATCTTGAAGCTGGCAGAGTTTCCGACAGAACTGATGGAAAATTAGTCCATTTAGATGGCGTAAACTTTTCACGCGCTTGGAGTTTAAATTACATCGCTCAAGATTTGCCAGAATATCAACATTTACGCAACGTTGCTAATAAACACATAAACAATTCTTTGCCTAGTATCGTTGACGATAGTTACGAAGGAGGACATTGGCTTGGTAGTTTTGCAATTTATGCTTTAAACTCTATTGAGCGTTAAATGATTAAATTCCTTAAAAACATCGGTCCAGGACCATTGGTTGCTGCAGCATTTATTGGACCAGGAACAGTGACACTTTGTACTTTGGCTGGTGTCAATTTTGGCTATGCCTTGCTTTGGGCAATGATGTTGTCGGTTATAGCTACTATTGTTTTACAGGAGATGTCAGCAAGGTTAGGTGTAGTGACGCAAAAAGGGCTATCTAAGGTTATTCGAGAAGAAATAAAAAGTCCATTTATAAAATCCATCGTATTAGTTTTAATCTTATCTGCAATAGTTATTGGTAACGCGGCCTATGAAGCTGGGAATATTTCAGGGGGTGCTTTGGGAGTTAAAGCTCTTTTTGGCTCTACTGAATTATATATTTTAGGTCGTGAGATAGACGTTTGGCCAATAATCATAGGAAGTATAGCTTTTGCCGTATTGTATATAGGAAACTATAAAGTCATTGAAAAGGCTTTGGTTTTTATGGTAATTTTGATGAGTTTAGCTTTTTTAGTTACAGCAATTATTACAAAGCCTAATGTTCTTGAGGTAGTAACTGGAATGTTAGTTCCAAAATTTCCTGAAAAAAGTATACTCACAATTATTGGACTAATAGGGACAACGGTTGTGCCATATAATATTTTCTTGCATGCGTCTCTAGCAAAAACGAAATGGAAATCAAAAGAAGATTTGGCTTATGCTAGAAAAGACACCGTAATTGCTGTTATTCTTGGTGGCGTAGTTTCTATTTGTATTATTATTACAGCTTCTACAGTACCATTTCAGGAGATTAATAATGCAGCTGATTTGGCCTTAGGTTTGCAACCTTTGTTTGGAGATTTTGCTAAGTATTTTTTGGCTATTGGTTTATTTTCAGCAGGAATTACAAGCGCCATTACAGCACCTTTAGCTGCAGCTTATGTTGCTTCTGGGTGCTTTGGTTGGCAGAATAACCTTAAGTCTAAAAAGTTTAGGACAGTATGGGTATTTATACTTTTTTTAGGGGTTGGATTTTCGTCAATAGGATTTAAATCTATAGAAATTATAAAATTTGCTCAAGTTGCTAATGGCTTATTGCTCCCTGTTATTGTAGGAATTTTAATCTGGATTATGAATAAATCTTCTGTTTTAGGGAAATACAAAAATTCTAATCTTCAAAACGTATTTGGGTTTATTATTTTGGGAATAACTTTGTTTCTCGGTGCTAAAACAATTTTAAAAGTCTTTAATGTCATCTAAATTAAAAATAGATATTAACGCAGATATAGGAGAAGGTATGGGAAACGAAGCCTTATTAATGCCTTATCTCTCGTCTTGTAATATTGCTTGTGGTGGTCATGCTGGCGATTTTTATACAATGAAAGAAGTCGTGCAATTGGCAAAAAAGTACAATCTAAAAGTTGGAGCACATCCATCCTTTCCAGATAAGGTCAACTTTGGACGTAAAGAAATGGCGATGTCTCATCAAGATTTGTTTAAAAGTTTAAAATCTCAAATTGATGATTTGCTTAAAATCGTAAAATCTGAAAACTTGAAATTACATCATGTTAAACCTCATGGTGCACTCTACAATTTAGCAGCCAAAGATGAAACTACCGCTACGATTATAATAGAAGTTTTAAATTCATATTCTGAAAAGTTGAAGCTTTATGTACCACCAAAATCGGTTATTTCAGAAGTGGCAAAATCTAAGCTTATTGAGGTTGTTTTTGAAGGTTTTGCAGACAGAAATTACAACCAAGATTTATCTTTGGTTTCACGTCAAAAAAACAATGCTTTAATAACAAAAAAAGAAGATGTTTTTAGTCATGTTTTTAATATGATTTTTAATCAAAAAGTAAAGACCTTAGGTGGAGTAGAAGTAGCCCTTTTTATTGACTCTATTTGTGTGCATGGTGATACTAAAAATGCTCAAGAAATATTGAAGTATTTGTACAAAAATTTAAAGCATAATAATATTGAAATTTCTTAGTATATCTTGAGTTATGATTTAAAATATAAGCGTTATGGAGAGCGTTCAATTTTGATTGAATGGCCTCAAATAATTGACGAAAATATATTAAAGAATATACTTAACTATAAAATAAAACTGAAAAATTACTATAGTAAAGTAAAACTTGAGATAATAATTACATATAATTCAATATTAGTAATTTATAATTTCACTATTGATAATATCAATGATGAAATTTCGATGTTAAAATCTCTATATTCTAGGTCTGAGACCCAAGAAGACTTTTTCGGGACAACATGGGAAATCCCAGTTTGTTACGACGAAGCGTTTGGTTTTGATTTAGAACATTTAGCTGAAGAAAAAAAGCTGTCGATTTCTGAAATTATTAAAAGACACTCAAGACCAATCTACACTGTGTATTTTGTTGGTTTTTTACCCGGGTTTTTATACCTAGGTGGCTTGGATAAATCCTTATATATTAATCGTAAATCCATACCGAATTTAAATATAAAAAAAGGTGCCGTTGGTATTGGTGGAAATCAGACAGGAATCTATCCAAAAAATAGTCCTGGAGGATGGCATATTATTGGCAATTCTCCAATAGATTTTTTTCAAATAGAAAAACAAAACCCTTGTTTCGCAAAAGCAGGAGATAAAGTAAAATTTAAAAGCATTTTAAGAGAGGAATACGTTTCTATTTATGAAGAAGTAAAAAACAATTCTTATCAAATAAAAACGATATCATGATTGAGGTTTTAAAATCAGGTATGCACTCGTCAATCCAGGATGCTGGTCGTTTTGGTTATCGAGAACTTGGTGTCCCTATTAGTGGTGTAATGGATAAAAATGCTTCTGATTTAGGAAATGCCCTTTTGGATAATTCAATTAAAGCGGCAGTTTTAGAAATGATTATGATAGGTGCTAAATTGAAATTCCATGCAGCTACGTTCATAGTAATCTCTGGTGCTAATATGTCTCCCAAATTAAATGATATCCCTCAAGTGAATAATAAAGCTATAGCTGTAAATACTGGAGATATTTTAAGTTTTGGAGCTGTAACAAATGGACTACACTGTTATTTGGCAGTTAAAGGTGGTTTTAAAACGGAGATAGTTTTAGGTAGTAAGAGTTATTATTATGGAATAACCAAATACCATGTCATTAAAGCGAATGAGATTTTGAGTATAGATTCATTTTCATCTAGTATACTTAAAAACCCTCAATATTCTAAATTAAAATCTTACGATTTCTCAATTTCAGTTTTAAATGTTTTTAAAGGTCCAGAGTTTGATTTGCTTTCATATACAGAACAAAAGAAACTATTAAATTCGAAACTTAAAGTCTCTAAGCTTTATAATAGAATGGCGTACCAACTCTGTCCAAATTTTGAAAACGATTTAAATTCCATATTAACAGGACCTGTTTTACCAGGAACTGTGCAGTTAACGCCTTCAGGAAAGTTAATTGTTTTAATGAGAGATTGTCAAACAACAGGTGGATATCCTCGTGTATTACAGCTTAGTGAGGCTTCAATAAATTTATTGGCTCAAAAAAAAGAGCGTGATAGTATCTCGTTTAGACTAAAAGAATAGATTAGAGACAAGCATCCCAAACAGGGTCTTTTGGTAGTGGCGCTACAATGCTTATAGGTTCCTTTTTTACAGGGTGTATAAACTCTAGTTGTCTTGCATGAAGACTAATACTCCCGTCTTTATTACTTCGGTCGAAACCGTATTTTAAATCCCCTTTAATTGGACTACCAATATTAGACAATTGTACTCGGATTTGATGGTGTCGACCAGTTTCTAGGTTAATTTCTAATAAATGAAAGTTATCTAACGATTTTATGACTTCGTAATGTAGAATGGCTTTTTTACTGTTTCTAACTTCTTTTTTAAATGCCGTTGATTTATTGTTTTTTGGATTTTTTCTTAGCCAGTGTACCAATGTGTCTTGTTGTTTTGGCGGTGCATTTTTAACTAAAGCCCAGTAGGTTTTATTGGCTTTTTTATTGGCAAATAATTTATTCAATCGCGGTAAAGCTTTACTTGTTTTAGCAAATAGGACTATTCCAGTTGTTGGACGGTCTAAACGATGTACAACGCCCAAATATACATTGCCTGGTTTGTTGTATTTCTCAGCTATGTATTCCTTTACAACATCGCTTAAAGGTTTGTCGCCAGTCTTGTCTCCCTGCACAATATCTCCCGATCGTTTGTTAACGACAATTATGTGGTTGTCTTCGTAAAGAACTTGGAGATTAGATTTGTTAGACCTTTTAGATGGGTCAGATTTGTTAGACATTTAGATAGATTAGATGCTTAGGGTTGATTTAAATTTAGAAATCATCTTTATAATTTCATCTAATTCAGATATTATTGGATTCAATTGATTATGTTCAATAAACTTTAAGTCTGAAGCAATTAGTAGTTGTGTTTCAATTTCATATGCAGACCCAATAGCTATTTTTAAGGATCTCACAAAACCTTTGTTAGATTTTCTAGATGATCCTTCGGCTATATTCGAAGGAATCGATACAGAAGCTCTTCTTAATTGATTGGTTATGCCGAATCTCTCAGAATCAGGAAAAGCATAAGTTATCTTGTAAATTTCAGAACAAAATATTCTACCTCGTTTCCAAATTTGTAATTCTTTAAACTTATGAGTCATCTAAGTAAGTCTAGTTATCTAAAAGTCTAACTGTCTAAATTAATATTGTTCCTTCTCATTCGGGAAATTCTGCGACTTTACATCTTTTACATATTGACCAATGGCATTAGTCATATCATCATAAAGATTCATATACCGACGTAGAAAACGAGGATTAAATTCGTGTGTCATTCCAATCATATCATGTAATACTAAAACTTGTCCATCAACACCATCGCCAGCACCAATACCAATTACCGGAATGGAAACACTCGCTGCTACTTCTTTAGCTAAAGCGGCAGGTATTTTTTCTAAAACAATTGCAAAACAACCTGTTTTTTCGAGCATTAATGCATCTTCTTTAAGTTGTTGCGCTTCTTGTTCTTCTTTTGCTCTTACAGTATATGTTCCAAATTTGTATATAGATTGAGGCGTTAAACCCAAATGTCCCATAACAGGAATTCCAGCATTTAGAATACGCTTAATAGAATCTTTAATTTCTTTTCCACCTTCTAATTTTACCGCATGTCCTCCAGATTCTTTCATAATACGAATCGCAGAACGCAAGGCTTCTTTTGGATCACTTTGGTACGTTCCAAAGGGTAAATCAACAACAACCAAAGAGCGTTCAATAGCTCTCACCACTGAAGAGGCGTGATAAATCATTTGGTCTAAAGTAATTGGTAAAGTGGTTTCGTGGCCAGCCATGACATTACTTGCAGAATCGCCAACCAAAATAACATCGATACCAGCGCCGTCTACGATTTTTGCCATGGTATAATCGTAAGCCGTAAGCATTGATATTTTTTCGCCCTTAGACTTCATATCGACTAAGGTCTTTACTGTTATTCGTTTATATTCCTTTTTAGCTACAGACATATAATTGTTGTTTGTGAATGGTAAAAATAATGAGTTTTGCTAAACTTTTGTTTAACTTTCAATCGAAATACAAATTTGAATAAATTTCGTGACCATGAAAAAGTATCTTTTAACAACAATGACACTTCTGGTTTTTACTATAAGTTTTAGTCAATCATCTGAAGAAGAATTTGTAAAGCAAACTATTATAGATTTTTTTGAAGCCTTTCATAAGCAAGATACAGTTAAGCTAAAAACTATGGCTAAAGGCAACATAAAAATGCAATCTATATCAGTAACAAAGGAACAAAAAACACAATTAAGTGAAAATGATTATTACGGATTTGTAAAAAATATAGCCGAAATTCCTAAAGACAAAACCTTCGAAGAAAAATTATTAGGATTTGATATAAAGGTTGATGGCCATATGGCAAATGCCTGGACACCTTATGAGTTTTGGTTTGATGGAAATTTTAGTCATTGTGGCGTTAATTCTTTCCAGCTTGTAAAAGAAGATAGTAGTTGGAAAATCATTTACCTAGTTGACACCCGTCGAAAGAAAAGTTGTGGTAGTTAGAATCTTAGCCATTAGACCTAAACAAGTTATTTAATATAATTGGTCTAAATATCTAATTAATTTAAAGATTAACAATCTGTCAAATTAACACTAACGGCTAGGCCGCCTTCAGAAGTTTCTTTGTACTTAGTATTAAAAAGCCTGAAAATAGTTTCAGGCTTTTTAATACTAATTATTTTTATTGATTATCCTTTTTTAATCATAAAGGCTATATTCTAATATATGACTGAATTAGTACTTGTTCTCCATAATTCCCAAGCGGATTGCCCTGTAATGGCATATAATGCAAACTCCTTTAGGCGTTGATTATTATTCTTAATCCGCTCAAGT
>NZ_JABDQL010000014.1 GCF_013042245.1 Winogradskyella sp.
AACAAGAGCAACCAATAATAAATAAGCCTAACATCAAAAGGGAATTAGATAAATTAAAATTTCCATTACATTTTATAGATTATGAGACCTATGCAAGTGCTATCCCAAGATTAGATGGTTTAAGTCCGCATAAGCATTTAACCTTTCAAGTATCAATCCATACACTAACAGAAGATAATACGCTAACGCATTTTGAATATGTATTGGATGCTATGCAAATGCCAATAGATATGCTACAAGCTATGCAAGACTTTACAGGAAGTACAGGAACGTTTGTATCGTGGCACGCAAGTTTTGAAATAGGAAGAAATATAGATTTAATAGAATGGTTACCTCAATTTGCAAGCTACCTAACATACATTAATGAGCATATGTTTGATTTAGAGACGATTTTCAAAAAAGACTACATAGACTATCGTTTTCACGGTTCAAGTTCTATTAAAAAAGTACAACCTATTTTAGTTCCTGATTTAAGTTATTCAGATTTAGATGTTACTAATGGTACTATGGCGTTAGATACTTGGGGCAGAATGGTTTTAGACCCAAATTTTAATGAAGATATAGAAGCAACAAGGCAACACCTTTTAGACTATTGCAAATTAGATACTTTGGCAATGGTTAAGATTTATGAAGTATTAAAAGAGCTAATTAATTAAACTTCTGTTAAACAAAATACGGAATTGTTAAAATTTTGTAATTTCGTAATTATAATGAAACAGTTTTTCCATAAAATAATGTCTTTGTTGATGGCTTTCGTAGTGTTATTCTTAACGTTGTCGTTTACTGTAAATATGCATTATTGTGGAGATACTTTAGTGGAAACTGCTATTTTCTATAAAGCAAAAGGTTGCGGAATGGAAATGGAAAAACCATCTACAGAAGGTTGCAGTATTACAAAAAAGAATTGTTGTGACGACAAGCAATTAGCTATTGAAGGTCAAGACGAACTACAACTACAATTCGATAAAATTACGTTTGAGCAACAAGTATTCATAGCTTCATTTGTTCATACCTATATTAACCTCTTCGAAGGCTTAGATAACAATGTATCTTCTTACGAAGAATACAAACCACCACTCGTCGTCAGGCAAATCTTTAAGATTGACGAGACTTATTTAATTTGATTTTTAAACAATAGACTGTGTTATTCTATGGCTGTATGTCGTAAGGATAATTTGCTGTATTCGGTGTTTTCGTAACACCATTGTCTAATTGTTTAATTATCAAAGCCAATGCTAAATAAAAGCATCAAATTTTTAATAGAAAATAAACTCGTAGCAGTTTTAATGCTTGTCCTTTTTGTAGGATGGGGAACAGTAAACGCGCCTTTTAATTGGGATACAGGATTTTTACCAAGTAATCCTGTTGCAGTTGATGCTATTCCTGATATAGGTGAAAATCAACAAATCGTATTTACCAAATGGGATGGTCGCTCACCGCAAGATATTGAAGACCAAATCACCTATCCATTGACAACATCTTTATTGGGTATTCCAGGAGTAAAAACCATTCGTAGCTCGTCTATGTTTGGCTTTTCAAGTATCTATATCATTTTTGAAGAAGATGTAGAGTTTTATTGGAGTCGTAGTAGAATATTAGAAAAGCTCAATTCATTACCAAGTGGCTTATTACCTGATGGTGTTAATCCTGCTTTGGGTCCAGATGCAACTGGTTTAGGACAAATATTTTGGTACACATTAGAAGGTCGTGATGAAAACGGAAATGTAACTGGTGGTTGGGATTTACACGAATTACGAAGCATACAAGATTACTATGTAAAGTATGCCTTATCATCTGCAAGCGGTGTATCAGAAGTAGCTTCTATTGGTGGTTACGTGCAAGAATATCAAGTAGATGTTAATCCTGAATTAATGCGACAATACAATATTGGTTTACATCATATTGTAAAAGCGGTTAAGGAAAGTAACAAAGACATTGGTGCACAAACATTAGAAATTAACCAAGCCGAATATTTAGTACGTGGTTTGGGTTATGTAAAATCCATTTCAGATATAGAAAATGCTGTAGTTACTTCAGAGGACTACACAGCTATCAGAATTAAAGATATAGGCAAAGTATCATTAGGTCCTGCAACACGAAGAGGTCTTTTAGATAAGGAAGGTGCAGAGGTTGTTGGTGCTGTTGTTGTTGCTCGTTATGGTGCGAATCCTATGGAAGTTATCAATAACGTTAAAGAGAAAATTAATGAATTAAGCGCAGGATTACCTTCAAAAGTATTGGCAGATGGAAGAACGTCACAAGTAACTATTGTTCCTTTTTATGATAGAACGGAATTGATTCAAGAAACTTTAGGTACACTTAATGAAGCTCTAACGTTAGAAATACTAATTACCATTTTAGTTATAATCATTATGGTATTTAATTTACGTGCTTCTGTATTAATCTCTGGCTTATTACCTGTTGCAGTTTTAATGGTATTTATAGCAATGAAGCTCTTTGGTGTCGATGCTAATATTGTGGCGTTGTCTGGTATCGCTATTGCTATTGGTACTATGGTAGATGTTGGTGTTATTCTTTCAGAAAATATTATAAGGCATTTAGATGAAAACGAGAATGTTATTCCGACAGAGCGAGGAACGAGCGACGAGGAATCTCATAATGAGATTCTTCACGATGTTCAGAATGACAAATTACCTATAAACACAGTTGTTTACAATGCAACAGCAGAAGTTTCAGGCGCAATCGTAACAGCTGTAATGACAACTATTATCAGTTTTATTCCTGTTTTTACAATGATTGGTGCTGAAGGAAAATTATTTCGACCATTAGCATTTACCAAAACATTTGCTTTAACAGCTTCTATAATTGTAGCCTTATTTTTAATACCACCATTTGCAGCATTTTTATTCAGAAAAAAATCCATTAAAAGTAATTTTAAATATGTTTTAAATGGTGTTTTAATAGCATTAGGTATCGTTGCTATAATTTATGGTTATTGGTTAGGATTGATATTAATTGCTTTTGGAATTACAGCACTTCTTAACCTACAAAATAAGTTAACAGATAAACAAGCTAATCTTATTAATATAGTCATTTCTGTTTCTGCTATTGTGTTCTTATTGGCTGAATATTGGAGACCATTAGGCATAGATAAAAGTATCTTTTGGAATCTCATTTTTGTAAGTATTATTTGCTTTGGCTTATTAGGTCTTTTCTCATTATTCATTAAATATTATACAAGAATTTTAAGATGGTGTTTAGACAATAAACTATTGTTTTTATCTGTACCAACAGCTATTGTAATTGCTGGTTTTTTCATTATGAAGAATACAGGAAAAGAGTTTATGCCATCATTAAATGAAGGTTCTTTTTTGTTGATGCCAACCTCAATGCCGCATTCAGGAATAGAAGAAAATAAAAGGGTTTTACAACAGTTAGATATGGCTGTAGCAAGTATTCCAGAGATAAAAACAGTAGTTGGTAAAGCAGGTCGTACAGAATCAGCTTTAGACCCAGCACCACTATCAATGTATGAGAATGTCATTCAGTATAAACCAGAATATATGCTGAATGAAAACGGAGAACGTCAACGCTACAAAGTCAACGATGATGGCGAGTATATATTAAAAAACGGAAATGTCATTGCAAATCCAAATAATACTAAAAATGTCACCTTGAGCGCAGTCGAAAGGTCTCAACTCATACCAGACAACAACGGCGAATTTTACCGTAATTGGCGACCAGAAATACAATCACCAGACGATATTTGGAATGACATTGTTAAAGTAACCAAACTACCAGGAGTTACATCAGCACCAAAACTACAACCTATTGAAACCCGATTGGTAATGCTTCAAACTGGTATGCGTGCACCAATGGGAATAAAGGTTAAAGGTCAAGACTTAAAACAAATTGAAGCGTTTGGTGTACAGTTAGAAGATATTTTAAAACAAGCCGAAGGTGTAAAAGATGAAGCTGTTTTTGCAGACCGTATTGTAGGGAAACCTTATTTGCTTATTGATATTGATAGAGAAAAGATAGCACGTTATGGTATTTCAATACAAGATGTACAAGATGTACTTAAAGTTGCAGTTGGCGGAATGGTATTAACCCAAACCGTTGAAGGCAGAGAACGCTATGGTGTACGTGTGCGTTACCCAAGAGAATTGAGAGCAAATCCAACCGATTTAAAACAGATTTATGTACCAGTTGAAAAAGGCAGTCCAGTTCCTTTAAGCGAATTGGCAACCATAAAATACGAACAAGGTCCACAAGTCATTAAAAGTGAAGACACTTTTTTAGTAGGCTATGTATTATTTGATAAAATGGATGGTTTCGCAGAAGTAAGTGTTGTAGAAAATGCACAAGACTTAATTCAAGAAAAAATTGATAATGGCGAATTAGTAGTGCCAAAAGGTATTAACTATCAATTTACAGGAACATACGAAAATCAATTAAGAGCAGAAAAAACCTTATCAGTTGTTGTGCCTTTAGCATTAGCAATCATTTTCTTAATTCTATATTTTCAATTCCGTTCTGTAGGTACATCATTAATGGTGTTTACAGGTATTGCAGTAGCATTTGCTGGCGGATTTCTAATGATATGGCTCTATGGTCAAGATTGGTTTTTAAACTTCAATTTCTTTGGTGAAAACTTACGTGATTTATTTCAGATGCATCCAATTAATTTAAGTGTTGCTGTTTGGGTGGGCTTTATTGCACTTTTCGGAATTGCAACCGATGATGGTGTAGTTATGGCAACGTATTTAACACAAACATTCGATAGAAACACACCAGATAATAAGAAGGAAGTAAGAGCATCTGTTGTAGAAGCAGGAGAAAAACGAATAAGACCTTGCTTAATGACAACAGCTACAACCATATTAGCATTATTACCAATACTAACCTCAACAGGTCGTGGTAGCGATATTATGATTCCTATGGCAATACCAAGTTTTGGCGGAATGTTAATTGCCTTAATAACCTTATTTGTAGTACCAGTTTTATACAGCTGGAAAGCAGAAGTTCAACTAAAAAGAGCATCAAAATGAAACATATAAAAACAATCTTTTTTCTTTTTTCTATTCTCTTTGCTCTCAATGGAAATGCGCAACAATTAGAAACTTTAATTAACGAAGCATTAATTAATAATCCAGAGATTCAAAAGTTCGAGTTACAGTACAAAAGAGTTTCAGAAAAAGTAAATGAGGTCAATACAATTCCTAATACCGAATTTGGTGTAGGTTATTTTATAAGTGAGCCAGAAACACGAACAGGAGCGCAACGTTTTAAGGTGTCAGCAAAACAAATGTTGCCTTGGTTTGGTACAATTACATCAAGAGAAAATTATGTGAGTGCATTGGCAGATGCTAAATACGAAGATATTGTTATTGCAAAACGAAAATTAATGGCATCTGTTTCACAATCGTATTACAAGTTATATGCTAACATTACAAAACAAGATATATTAAGTGAGAACATTAAGCTATTGGAAACCTATGAAACAATGGCTTTAACCTCTGTTGAGGTTGGTAAAGCATCAGCAGTAGATGTGTTACGATTACAAATGCGTCAAAACGAGTTGCAACAACTAAAGGATGTATTGCAACAACAATTTTTAGCAGAACAAACTATGCTAAATAATCTATTAAATAGAGAAAATGATATTGAAGTAAATGTGGTTAAAGACCTATTGATTCCAAAAGAAGATTTTGAAACTACTACTGAAAATTTAGCATTGCACCCAGAATTATTAAAATATGATAAACTCTTTACATCTATTGAACAATCTGAATTATTGAACCAAAAAGAAAGCAGTCCTATGATTGGTTTTGGATTAGACTATATCAATGTTGCTGAACGTCCAAATATGAATTTTAGTGATAACGGAAAGGATATTATAATGCCAATGGTTTCGGTGTCAATTCCAATTTTTAATAAAAAGTACAAATCTATTTCAAAGCAAAATGAACTGGAACAACAAGAAATTCTATCTCAAAAACAAGAAAGACTAAATACTTTGGAAACACTTTTAGATAAGGCAGTAAATGAGCGCATATCGGCAAGAATAAGTCATAATACAGCAACAAAAAACATTAAGCAAGCTAAAGACGCAGAACAAATACTGATAAAAAGCTATGAAACTGGTACGATAGATTTTAATGATGTTTTAGACATTCAAGAATTACAACTAAAGTTTCAAATGAGCCAAATAGAATCAATTAAGAACTATTATGTTCAAAGTACAATCATCAATTATTTAACCAATTAAAATACAATTATTTATTAACTATAAAATCAATTTATAATGAAAACAGTAAAAACAATTTTAGGAGTATTAGTATTCGCATTAATGCTAACAATTGTATCGTGTAAAGATGCTAAAAAGGACGATGCAACTATCAAAACTGAACAAGCAGAAAAGAAAGAGTATGCTTCCGCTTATGTATGCCCAATGCATTGTGAAGGTAGCGGAAGTGATAAAGAAGGAGAATGCCCAAAATGTGGTATGGCTTATGTGAAAAATGAAGACCATAACAAAGATGGTCATAAGCATTAATTAATTTTTTAAAATGGATAGTATAACACAGGCAACATTAGGAGCAGTAATTGGCGAAACAATGCTCGGCAAGAAAATTGGCAATAAAGGCGCAGTTATTGGTGCTATTATAGCAACTATTCCTGACCTTGATGTTGTTTTACTTCCATTGTATTCAGCATTAGAACGGATTAGCATTCATCGTGGATTTAGTCATTCAATCCTATTTAGTTTTATAGGTGCATTTTTAATTGCATTTGTTTTATCTAAAATTAAATGGACAAAACTCATATCCAATTCAAAATTATGGTTGTTTAGTTGGTTGGCTTTATTTACGCATATTCTTTTAGATGCCTTTACAACTTATGGTACACAAATGCTATTGCCATTTTCAAACTATCGTGTAAGTTTAGATAACATTAATATAGTTGACCCAATTTATACCATACCATTATTGGTAGGATTAATTTTAAGTCTATCGATTTATAGAAATAAAACTACAAGAATTAAACCAACAGTTATTGGACTTGTAATAAGCACGCTGTATTTGGTTTTTACATTCGGAATTAAGCATAATGTTAACAATACATTCCGTTCCAAATTAAAAGAACAAGGCATTTCTTATAATAATCTATTAACTGTTCCTGTCGGAATCGGAAGCGTAAATTGGTATGGCGTTGCCAAAACAGATAGCAGTCTATTCATTGGAAAGTATAATAATCTTAAACAAGATAATATTGTTTTTACAGAATTTCCAATTAACGATTATTTGCTGAATACTATAGATGATGAATTGGCTTCTACTTTAAAATGGTTTTCTAATGGATTTTATACAGTTGTAGAAAGCGATGGAAAAATACGATTGTATAATATGCAATGCGATATGCAGGGCATTCGTACGTACGGAAATTACAAAGCACCAACAGCCTTTTATTTTGAAATAACACCGCTATCTGATGGAAATTACAACCTTTCCACAGGAATGCATAAAAAAGAACAATAATGAAACATATCTTTTACATACACGGAATGACCTGCAACGGTTGTCGTAATCACGTAGAAGAAACACTTTCTAAAGTGGAAGGTGTTTCAAAAGCAACAGTCAATTTAGAAGAGGCAGAAGCTACCATCGAAATGGAATCGCATATTCCTATAGAAACATTTCAAAAAGTATTAAAAGATGATGGTGATCGATACTCTATTCATAAACAAGGCGAACACCAACATACTAAAGAAGAAAAACAGGAACGACCTAAAGGCAAAGGAACTGGAACATATTATTGTCCTATGCATTGCGAAGGAGATAAAACCTACGATAAACCAGGTGATTGCCCTGTTTGCGGAATGGATTTGGTCGAAGAAAAAAGTTTAGCTTCTGTAAGCACCCAATTGACTTGTCCAATGCACCCAGAAATAGTTAAAGATGAAGCAGGTTCGTGTCCTATTTGCGGTATGGATTTAGTTCCATTAGAAGCAGATAT
This sequence comes from Winogradskyella sp., assembly GCF_013042245.1. Taxonomy (GTDB): domain Bacteria; phylum Bacteroidota; class Bacteroidia; order Flavobacteriales; family Flavobacteriaceae; genus Winogradskyella. The sequence continues at coordinate 7,981 of NZ_JABDQL010000014.1, forward strand.
TTCAGAAGAAGAAAAGACCTATAAAAAATTATTGAAGAAGTTTTGGATAGCTGTAATTTTTACAGTGCCAATTTTTTTAATAGCAATGTCTGAAGCATTAGATAATAATCCTTTATATAATGTTTTAGAACAAAAACAATGGAATTGGATTCAATTTGTATTATCAATCCCAGTAGTGTTTTATGCAACTTGGATGTTCTTTAAACGTGCTTACACATCAATAAAAACATTAAACCTGAATATGTTTACCTTAATTGGTATTGGTGCAGGTATTGCGTGGTTATTTAGTCTGTTTGCGATGGTGTTTCCAGATGTATTTCCACAAGATTTTAAAACAGCAGATGGTAATGTTTTTGTCTATTTTGAGGCAACAACGGTAATTCTAACATTAGTATTATTAGGGCAATTATTAGAAGCAAGAGCACATAGTCAAACAAGTGGCGCAATAAAGGAATTACTAAAATTAGTGCCTTCAACCGCTACATTGGTAACTAATGGAGAAGATAAAGTTATTGCAATAGATAAAATTGAAAAAGGCAATTTATTACGAGTTAAGCCTGGAGAAAAAATACCAGTAGATGGTAGTATTGTAGAAGGACATAGTAGTATTGATGAATCTATGATTACTGGAGAACCAATTCCAGTAGATAAGAGTATAGACGATAAAGTAAGCTCTGGTACAATTAACGGTACAAAGTCATTTATTATGAAAGCCGAAAAAGTAGGTTCCGAAACCTTACTTTCTCAAATTATTCATATGGTAAATAATGCGAGTCGTTCAAAAGCACCTATTCAAAAATTAGCAGATAGAATATCTAAATACTTTGTTCCAATTGTATTAGTTGTTGCAGTAATAACATTTATAATTTGGGCTGTTTTTGGTCCAGAACCTGCTTATGCCTTTGCCTTTGTAAATGCAATTGCAGTATTAATTATTGCCTGTCCTTGTGCATTAGGTTTGGCAACGCCAATGTCTGTTATGGTTGGTGTTGGTAGAGGTGCACAATCTGGTGTGCTAATTAAAAATGCTGAAGCATTAGAAAAAATGAATAAGGTTGATACACTTATCGTTGATAAAACAGGTACGATTACAGAAGGAAAGCCTTCAGTTGAAAAAGTAATCTCAATTAATAATTTAAAAGAAGAAAAGTTACTTCATTTCATTGCTTCCTTAAATCTATATAGCGAACATCCTTTAGCAGAAGCCATTGTAAACTATGGTAAATCTAAAAATACTGTAATTACAAAAGTAAACGATTTTCAAGCTGTAGCAGGAAAAGGTGTTATAGGTACTATTGAAAACAAAAAAATTGCTTTAGGTAATGCAAAGTTATTAGAGCAGTTTGCCATAACGATTTCTAAAAATTTAGAAACTAATGTGGTTGCAGAACAAGAACAAGGTAAAACAGTATCATATATAGCAGTAGATAATGAAGCTGTTGGATATGTAACTATTTTCGATGCCATTAAAACCACAAGTCAAAATGCTATTAAACAACTACAAGATAATGGTGTTGAGGTAATAATGCTTACAGGAGATAATAAAAATACTGCAAAATCTGTAGCAAAACAATTAAACCTTAAACACTATAAGGCAGAATGCCTTCCAGAAGATAAACTCAACGAAATAAAATCATTACAGCAACAAGGTAAAGTGGTAGCAATGGCAGGTGATGGTATTAACGATGCACCAGCTTTAGCACAATCAGATGTTGGTATTGCAATGGGTACAGGTACAGATGTTGCAATTGAAAGTGCCTCAATTACATTAGTGAAAGGAGATTTACGAGGTATTGTAAAAGCTAAAAAATTAAGTCACGCAGTTGTTAAAAATATAAAACAAAATCTCTTTTTTGCTTTTATATACAATGTATTAGGTGTGCCAATTGCAGCAGGCGTATTATTCCCATTCTTTGGTATTTTATTGTCGCCAATGATAGCAGCGTTAGCAATGAGCTTTAGCTCTGTTTCAGTAATAGGAAATGCACTACGATTAAGAACAGTTAAAATCTAATCATATGCAAAAATCAGTTTTCAAAATATCAAAAATGGATTGCCCTTCGGAGGAAAATCTAATCACAATGAAACTATCTGAAATAGATAATGTAATGCACCTTGATTTTAATTTAGAAGAAAGAATACTAAAAATATATCATTATGCTGATGTAGAAATAATCAGTATTGCTTTAAAAGAACTAAAACTCAATGAAAGCCTAATCAGTTCCGAAGAAACAGACGAAATAATTAACGAATCTAAATCCAATCAATCAAAATTACTGTGGACAGTTCTGTTACTCAATTTTGTGTTTTTTGTTATTGAAATGAGTACAGGTCTAATTTCAAAATCGATGGGTTTAGTTGCTGATAGTTTAGATATGTTGGCAGACTCATTTGTTTACGGATTGAGTTTAATTGCAGTTGGTGGTACAATTTTAAAAAAGAAACGTATTGCAAAATATGCAGGTTATTTTCAGATAACTCTTGCAATTATGGGAATTGTTGAGGTGATACGTAGGTTTTTAGCTTATGAAGCGTTACCTGTATTTTCAACAATGATAATAGTTTCATTATTTGCCCTAATAGCTAATAGTATTTGCTTATATCTATTACAAAAATCAAAGAGTAAAGAAGCGCATATGAGAGCCAGTATGATTTTTACCTCTAACGATATTATTATAAATCTTGGAGTAATAGTAGCTGGTGTATTAGTGCATTGGCTAAAATCTGGATTGCCAGATTTAATAATTGGAGTCATAGTATTCTTATTAGTTATTCAGGGCGCATTTAGAACATTAAAATTAAGTAAGTAAAAAAACAAAAACTAATTATATGAAAACAATAGTATCAATACTCTTTTTAGCAATACTAATTACTGGTTGTAAAAACCAAGAGCAAAAAAAGGAAGAACACAACCATCAAGAAATAGAAACAAATAAAGAGGAAACGTCCAAAAAGAAACCGTTAAGCCCTCACACTTCGGCAATGGCAATGGTTGGCGATGCTCATATTCATATAGACTATTCGTCACCAGGAGTAAGGGACAGAATCATTTTTGGTGGTTTATTGGCTTATGACCAAGTATGGCAAGCTGGAGCACATATGGCAACGTGGATAGAGACCAATAAGGATTTGCAAATTGAAGGAAAAACACTTCCTGCTGGCAAATACGGATTCTTCACAATTCCTTCAAAAGATGAATGGATAGTTATATTCAATTCTAATTGGGAGCAACACGGTAAGGACGAATATGACAAAAAGGATGATGTTTTGAGGTTTAAAGTACAGCCAGAAATTTCTAATGAAATAACAGAACATTTAGAGTATAAGGTCAATAAAATTAATAATGAAGATGGTAGTATTTCATTGGCTTGGGAAAAAGTAGCTATCAATTTCAACTTTAAGGTAAAGGAATAAATGGTAAATAGACACACAGCATTAAAAATTAGAAAAACACATCGCTATTTAGGTTTGTTTTTAGGTATTCAGTTTTTGTTTTGGACAATAAGTGGACTATACTTTAGTTGGACAGATATTGACGATATACACGGCGACCACTTTAAAAATTTAGAGTATAAATCCAAATCGTTCAACAATCTTATAAGTCCTTCACAGCTTGATATTTCAAAAGGTATTAATACAATAGCATTAAGAGATATTAGTAACATACCTTACTATTGGGTTAATGACAAACAACTCTATAATGCTGTAAATGGAAATCCTAAAAACAGTATATCTAAAGAAGAGGCACTTTATATTGCAAAAAACAATATGAAAAGTGATTTAGAAGTAGATACTATTGAACAAATTGATAAGGCAGGGAAGCATCACGAATATAGAGAAAAACTACTACCAGCTTATGTCATATCCTATAAATCAGACGAAGCTCTAAAAGCCTATGTGTCCATTAAAGATGGGAAATTTCAAACAGTAAGGCATCGCAGTTGGCGTTGGTTCGACTTTTTATGGATGACACATACGATGGACTATGAAGGTCGAGATAACTTTAACACAATAGTATTAAGAGTTTTTTCACTTTTAGGATTGATTACTGTGTTAAGCGGATTTTTGTTATGGTACACATCGTCACCATCTATTAGAAAATTATTAAAGAGAAAAAATAAAAGTAATGAAAAAATATGTAATCTATTCAGCAATATTAGTAGTTGGCTTACTATTAGGCTGGTTACTATTTGGTGGTTCATCAAATAAAGAAACAGAACATAATCATTCTGAAACAGCAGAAACAAATCAAATGTGGACGTGTTCTATGCATCCGCAGATAATGCAACCAGAAGCTGGCGATTGCCCAATTTGTGGTATGGATTTAATTCCTGCCGAAAGTAGCGCAAATGGTTTGGCAGCAGACCAATTTAAACTAACAGAAAATGCAATAGCATTGGCAAATATTCAAACAACCATAGTAGGTAAAGGAAATGTTGATGGCAACACGATTAAATTGTCTGGAAAAATTGCTGAAAATGAAGAAGCTAATGCAGTTCAAGTTAGTTATTTCGCTGGAAGAATTGAACGTTTGAATGTGAGTTTCACAGGCGAAGAAGTGCGTAAAGGTCAGTTATTAGCAACCATTTATTCACCAGAATTGTATGCAGCACAACAAGAATTGATTACAGCTTCATCACTAAAAAAATCACAGCCTGTATTATACAAAGCAGTACGTAATAAATTAAAATTATGGAAGCTCTCTGAAAAGCAAATTAATCAAATTGAAACTACAGGAAAAGTAAAAGAAAACTTTCCAGTTTATGCAACCGTTTCAGGGACAGTTACCGAAAAATTAGTAGAGCAAGGCGATTATATCAAGCAAGGACAACCATTACTAAAAATTGCAAATCTAAATACCGTTTGGGCAAACTTTGATGTATATGAAAACCAAATCGATTTATTTAAAAAAGGACAAGACGTTTCTGTGTCTACCAATGCATATGCAAATAAGGAATTTAAAGGGAAGGTCGATTTTATTGACCCAATTTTAAATACTAAAACGAGAACAGTATCCTTACGTGTAGTACTAAATAATAAAAATGATGTATTTAAACCAGGAATGTTTGTGTCTGCAAATATTGATGGTGTTAAGAATGAAAATAAAGAAACCTTATTGATTCCTGCATCTGCTGTGTTATGGACTGGAGAACGCTCTGTGGTTTATTTAAAAACAAATCCAGACCAACCCGTTTTTGAAATGCGTGAAGTTACATTAGGTAATCAAATGGGTAATGAATATGAAGTTTTAGAGGGTTTATTTATTGGAAATGAAATAGTAACTAACGGAACATTTACCGTTGATGCAGCAGCACAATTACAAGGGAAAAAGTCTATGATGAATAAAGATGGTGGTAAAGTAATGACTGGTCACGAAGGTCATTTAGGAATGGAAAACAATGCATCCAATAAAGATAACGACCATACCAATATGACAGAACGTTTGGAAGTACCTAAAGCATTTCAACAACAATTAAATAGTGTTTATGAAAGCTATATTAATTTAAAAAATGCGTTAGTTGAAGATAATACAAACAAAGTATCTCAAGATGCTAATACTTTATTGGATAATTTGAGTCAAGTAGATATGAAATTAGTAAAAGATAAAACTCATAACCATTGGATGTCATTGGCAAAAGAGATAAAATCTTCTGCATCTTCTATCTCAAAAACAACAGATTTGAAGCAACAAAGAAGCCACTTCAAACACCTATCATCACATTTAATTAATACAGTACAATTGTTTGGTGTCAATGAAAAAGTTTATGTAGAGTTTTGTCCTATGGCAGATAACAACAATGGTGCATATTGGTTGAGTAAAGAAGAAAAAGTAATCAACCCATATTTTGGTGACGCAATGCTTAAATGTGGTGAGGTTAAACAAACAATAGAATAAATAAACACTGATAATAATTAAATTTTAAAACAATGAATTTTTCAAAGAAAAATCACGAACACAAAAACAAAAATGTAAACCACGTGAGTAAAAAAGTAATTTTAAGTGTAGCTGTAATAATAGCTATGGGATTAACAAGTTGTAAAAACGAAACTAAAAAAGTTGAAGAAACTACAACAACGGAAGTGTCAAAAGAAATCGCAATGACAGATTTATCTTTTGGTGTGAGAGGTAATTGTGGTATGTGCAAAAATACCATTGAAAAAGCGGCAAATAATGTTGAAGGTGTTGCAAGTGCCAATTGGGATGTCGATAAAAAGAAGATTGATGTGTCTTTTGATGATACAAAAACCGATGCATTGGCAATCCATAATGCTATCGCAGCATCAGGTTATGATACTGAAAAAGTTGCAGGAAGTGAAGAAGCCTATAAAGATTTACCAGGTTGTTGTCAATACGACCACGTAATGATGATGAATCAGTCTGGTGAAACTAAAAGTGATGACCATTCAAATCACGACCACTAAATTATAATTTAAAGAGTCTTTTTCGGAAGGCTCTTTTTTATTCCCCACAACCCAAAACCCAGTTTATTGCAAAAAGCAACAAGCCTCTGTCTTTTGTGTTGTTCCGCTCACCAGCCGCACAGTTAGTTTTATGTCATAATAGTTGTACCCACCGCTATAATGGCACATTGCTTGTTTTATTCGCTTTCAGGTTTAATACCTCGAGGCTTGCCTCGTTAATTATTACTATTTTGTGACTCGATGTCACAGAATAGTAAATATATCCATAAAAGTCATAATGTTACAGTTTTACT
>NZ_JABDQL010000019.1 GCF_013042245.1 Winogradskyella sp.
ACTGAAAAATTGATAGCAAATTATGTTAAGGAACAAGGTGTTGAAAAGGATTATAAAAGTTTGAAAAAGAATAATCAATTGAAATTATTTTAATGCCTCGTGGGCTTGCCCCGAGGATTATTTACTGGTTGAATTCAAGCCTTTTTTAATCATAAATTGAAAAATATAATGATTCCTCTGTCATTTCGAGTGTGGTCACAGAGCGTGGTCACAGAACATAGTCGAAGTGTAGTCGAGGTGTAGTCAAGAAATATAAAGTGTTGTTTTACAAGGCATTTCGACTTTAGTTTGTGCTGAGTACTTCGACAGTGCTCAGCATAAACTAAAGTCGAAGTACTCAATGTTACAGAATGAGTTTGAAATTTTAATTAGTACTCATTACGGACATTCAATAATTTTAATAACCGTACTTATCTTTCCAAAGTTGTTTAAGATATTGTCTTTGTGAATTTTCCCTAGAGTTATTTCCTGGGTTGTATAATTTAGTATTACTTATTTCTTTTGGTAAGAATTCTTGAGCAGTAAAATTGTTATTATAATTATGAGAATATTTATAATCTTCGCCATAGCCAATTTCCTTCATTAATTTCGTTGGTGCATTTCTAATTGCAAGAGGCACCGATAAGTCGCCTGTATCCTTAACTAATTGTTGTGCTTTACCAATAGCTTCATAAGCTGCATTACTTTTAGGAGAACTAGCCAAGTATGTGGTGCACTGGCTAAGGATTATACGAGATTCAGGATTACCTATGACCGATACAGCCTGAAAAGTATTATTGGCAATTACTAATGCTGTAGGATTTGCATTTCCTATATCTTCACTAGCTAGAATTAAAAGGCGTCGCGCTATAAATTTTACATCTTCGCCACCTTCAATCATTCGAGCTAAATAATATACTGCAGCATTAGGGTCACTGCCTCTAATTGATTTTATAAAAGCCGAAATGATATCATAATGCTGTTCGCCAGTTTTATCATATCTGGCTGTATTATTTTGTACTTGTTTTAATACGATGTTGTTGGTTAAAGTTATTTTTTCCGAATTAAATGAATTTACAATAAGTTCAAAAATGTTAAGAAGTTTTCTGGCATCACCTCCAGATAAGCGAAGTAAAGCTTCTGTCTCTTTTAGTATAATCTTCTTTTTAGAAAGTATTTCATCTTCATTAATTGCACGTTCGAGAAGTGCTTCTAAATCTTCCTTATTAAAAGAGTTTAGAATATAAACTTGGCAACGCGACAAGAGAGCTGCAATAACTTCAAAACTAGGGTTTTCGGTAGTTGCACCAATTAGAGTAACCCAACCTTTTTCCACGGCTTCTAATAAAGAATCTTGTTGGGATTTACTAAATCTATGAATCTCATCAATAAAGAGAATAGGATTTTTTGCAGTAAACAATCCGCCACTTTTTTTTGCTTTATCTATAACTTCGCGAATATCCTTAACTCCAGAATTAATAGCGCTTAACTTAAAAAATGGACGTTCAGATTCGGTAGCAATAATGTTAGCTAAAGTCGTTTTTCCTATTCCTGGTGGTCCCCATAAAATCATTGACGGAATAACACTACTTTTTATTTGCTGGTACAGTGCGCCACTTTTACCAACCAAATGGGTTTGGCTAATATAGTCTTCAAGAGTTTTTGGTCTTAAACGTTCTGCTAAAGGTGTGTTCATGGATTAAAATTACTAAAACTAGCTGACAATATTTCATAATATTTGTTCATGGCTAGGATTTTGGATTGTAACTTTTAAATTTGTTTATGAGCCAGCAACAATTCAGATACTCAAATTCTGTTATAGTCTATCCATTACTACTCGTGTTTTCTATTTGGGTGGTGTTTTGGTATCAGATACGTATAGACTCTAGCATAAGAAATTTTGGTATTTATCCAAATAAACTTGAAGGACTTCTAGGTGTATTTACAAGCCCTTTTTTGCATTCTAGTTTAAGTCATTTGTACAATAATTCTATTCCGCTCTTAGTTTTGTCAATGGCATTATTTTACTTTTATAATAACATTGCCTGGCGTGTTTTATTTTTTGGTATCCTGGTGTCTGGTATTTTGACTTGGTTTATTGGCAAATCGGGTAATCATATTGGTGCTAGTGGGATAATTTATATGCTAGTAAGTTTTATCTTTTTTAAGGGTATTATAGCAAAGCATTACAGATTAATAGCCTTGTCACTAATTATCATTTTTTTATATGGTAGTATGATTTGGTATATCTTTCCTATTAAAGATGGTATATCTTGGGAAGGTCATTTGGGAGGGCTCATTACGGGATTTATATTCGCGCTTATATTTAGAACTCGTATTGCTAAACCAGAACGTTATATTTGGGAAACTGAAGCTTATAACAAAGAGGACGACCCATTTATGAAACATTTTGATGCGGATGGGAATTTTATAGAAGAGGATTTAGATGAATTGGGAAAGCAAAATAGCCAAATTAAATATTTCTACAAAAGTAAAGATTCTGATTTCGATTAGTCAGAACGTAGATATTTGATTAATAGAAATTAGATTAATTATTTTAAAGTTACCCCTTTTATAAAAAAACCTTAAACTATTATAGAATTTTGATACTTAAGGGATGTTCATAAATAAAAAGGACTTTGTATTTAACGTTTAGTTTTCAATAATATTTTCATCATTTGTGTGGCAGCAATATTACCAATTAATTCAATATTTTTTTCTTCAGTGTTGTCGCCTATTTCAAACGTTATACCTACGGCATTATGTGCCTTTAAGAACCATCCTTTGGATACAGGTTTTAATGAATTACCAGATGCTTCTTTTACTTTATAATTAGGGTAATCATCTTCAATACTTTCAAACCAATTACTCACAAAATTAGGTAATGTTGTACTAGCACGCTCTTTATTTGTATAAAAAACATCATACCAAGTTGAATGAAAATCTAAGCCTATTATTACTCTTGAATTATTCTTTTTAACGTATTTATTAATATACTTTACTGTTTGTTTAATTTCTTTTTGATTATACTTTGACCAGTCCCTATTTGTATCTACTCCATTAGCATTGTGTCTCCAATGCCCCCTTTCAACACCGTCAGGATTTAATATTGGGAAGGCAAGGATTTGATATTTATCAAAAAATTGTTTTGAAAGATTATTTTCTTTAATTAATGAATTTAAGAAATGCTGAAAAGCATAGTAACCAGTAACTTCAGGAGGATGTTGACGCGTTAATAATACAATCACGTCCTTATTTTTTGTTTCACCATTGTTTAATTTAAGTATTGGTAATTTTCTTTTCTCTGAGGATTCTCCATAGTAGTCAAAATGAACTAGATTTGAGTTTTTTACGTTCAAAGTTTTACTCCAACTAATTACGCTATTATAGTCTTCGATTTGTTGTGCAGCAACAATTTGAGGTGAATTATCTAGGCTTAATTTTATTGAGGTCTTGTCATTTTTTTCAATTATATTTAGTGAGTCTAAAATAGTCCAAGAATTGTTCTTATAAATCTTCGGGACATACCTGTGATTGTATTCTTCAGGATAGTCAAAATTAATATAATAGGTCTTGGGTGATTTAGACCAAATTTTGAAAGCGTAATAGGGGCTATTATTGATAGGTTCATTTTCCGGATAAATAATTACTCTACCAGTTGAATCATTCACTTTTTGAAAATCATTAATTCTAGCACCACTGAATTCATTACTTACATAAACCTCTTGGTTTTCTGAACAAAAGGTTTGTTTCTTTTGTTTAGTGATATTTCTGTTCTTAGTGTCAATATAATTCTCAAAACTCACATGTTTTGCGTTTCCACAGTTATATAGAATTAGGAAACTAAATAAAAGTTGAATTATTCTTCTCATACTATTGGTATTAAAAAGACCACTTAGAAAAGTGGCCTTTATTAATTTTAAGAAACTAATTTAAGAATAGGATTAATTAATAGGTGTTGGATCAAATAATGTTGGTAGAGGAGAAGGAACATTAGGGTTAGTATCTACTTCTATCTGAGGATAAATAAACCTTTGTGGTATTGTAGCACCAGTTTTTGGAGGTACATTAAGCATATTACCTGTTCTTCTAATGTCATGGAAAGGTTGTAACTCACCAATTAAAGTGATATACTTTTCTTCAACGATTTCCATCAACAATGTGTTACTGCCAGATGCGGATGTTGTTGCCGGGAAGCTACTACCATATTCAGTTGCTAAAAATGCTCTTACTTCATTAAATGCAGTAACATCTCCAGCATCACCTGTACGGTTAGCAGCCTCAGCTTCAATTAATTTAACCTCTTCATAAGAGATGATATTCATCGGTGCAGTTTCTGCAAAAACACCATCATTTGTAACATTAGGAGCATGTCCTGTACCATCACTATAAGCAGTGAAATAAAAATCGAAACGTTCTGCATCACCTGGTGTTGCAATTGTTCTCGCTACAGTACCATCTAAAAGGTTTTTTAAATGAGAATCAGTTGCACCCAAATATCCGTCACGCTCATCAACCATAAATTGATAATATAAATTTTCCGAATTCAAAGCAGTTGTGTGTTGGGTAATTAGACTTTTTTCTGGAGTATCAATTCCGTTTCTAGCACTAATCAATGCATTTGGATAATCCTTCGCAATTAGATAATATCTTGCTTTCAATGAATGAGCTATTTCAGCCCAAGTAGCAGCACTAGATAATCTATTACCTGCATAAGTTGATGCAGATAAATCACCTACATTACTTATCGCTTGATCTAATATGGTTTGAATTCCAGCTAGTACACTAGCCTGACTATCATACTCCGGAGTCGGGAATTCAGAAATTTTATTTGCCTGTGAGAATGGAATGTCTCCAAAAAGAGCAGCCATTTCACCAAAAATTGCGGCCTCACAAATCTGTGCGATACCAGCTAATTGTAAGTTACCTGATTCTATAGCTAAATCTTTTGTTAGTTTTGCTTGTTCGATACCACGAACATATGCATCTTCCCATGTATCATCATAATCTGCAGCAGTAGTAGAATATTGATTAACTGTTACATATTGACGATCCTCTCCAGTAAAGTGATTCATAAATATTCCTGCATATCTTGCACTGTTACTTGTGGCAAGTTGCATCCATCCTAGCTGTGCTTGGCCAATAATCAATTCTGGTGGCGCAGTCGTAAATTCATTAGGGTCTGTGTTGATATCTTCTGTGTATGACTCACAAGAAGTAACAAACAGAATGAGTATAAAAAGTTTTGAAATTGTTTTCATTTTGTTTTTTTTTAAGTCTATTAGAATGAAAGTCTTATAGTAGTTATAAATGATTTTGTTCCAGGATTACTAAAATATTCTAATCCACGACCTTTTGATGCACCTGTTAAATTATTATCAGGGTCAAATCCTTCAATATCGGTCCATAGAATTAAGTTACGACCAGTAATACCAATTTGAGCATTGGTTAATCCAATTTTTGATATAGCATCTTTTGGGAAGTCATAAAATAATGAAAGTTCTCTCAGTCTTGTCCAAGATGCATCCTCATAAAATGATTCGCCGACATCACCAAAACCGCCACCGTTTCCGGTCCACCATGCTGCATCAACAGCTACAGGTCCGCCACCGAAATCTTGTTCAAAACCTCTAAATGTTGTTCCTGCTGGAATTAGGTTTCCGTCAGCATTTAATAAATCTTGAGATGCTACAGACTCAACTGCTGTATCTGGGTGAATACCAAAGAAATTCAATACACCCCTTGTTCCATTCCATACATCATTCCCTTGAGATGTTTCGAAAAGAGCTGATAAAGTAAATCCTTTATACTGTAATGTAGTCCCGAGACCACCTCTCCAATCTGGATTAGGGTCACCTAAGAAACTTTCCGTTGGTGAAGCCGTTGGGAATCCATTATCGTTTAATATAAAATCTCCATTATCATCTCTAGCATAAGCTGTACCTCTAAGTACTCCAAATGGCTGACCTTCTGCAACACCTGACGAATTTGATGTAAATCCATTTAAGATAAAATAAGAACTACCAGCCATATCTTCAACTAAGCTTAGGTTTCTAGTATAGTTGATATTCATATTCCATTGTAAATCTGCATTATTTATTATCTTACCAGATAAGTCAATTTCTACACCTTTGTTGCTAATAGTAGCAGCATTAACTAATTGGTTTGCAAAACCTGAAGAAGATGGTAATGGTAATTCTAATAACACATCTTCTGAAGTACGATTATAATACGTAGCTGATAGACTTAATCTGTTATCTAGGAATCTTGTATCAAAACCTAATTCAAATTCTTTAATACGTTCTTCTTTTAAATTAGGATTACCTCTTGTTTCAGATTGTGTCAATGGATTGCCATAAAGTGCCCCTTCATAACCATCACCCCATCCAGAGAAAACGCCTCCTGTTGAAATGTAAGTTTCTGTAGAGTATGCAGCTGGTTCAATACCTACTTCACCATAAGAAATTCTTAATTTACCAAAAGAAAAGGCATTTGAGTTTTCTACATACTTTGTAAAATTCCAACCTGCTGAAGCACTAGGATAGAATATCATACCTGCATTTGGTAAACTAGACACATATTCACCTCTTCCCGTAAGTTCAAGTAAAAACTCGTTTTTGTAATCAAAATTTAAAACTGCAAATCCACCTGCTTTTCTAGTTAAAACTGAGAAATCATCCACATTTGAATTCTGTGCTGTAGCATTTCCAAAATTTAAGAAAATTTCATCTGGATTTGTAAAATTTGTTTCATCACCGGATAGTCTTCTATATTTATTTTGGAAAAATTGTGTACCAATAGTAAATCCTAAATTTAAATCTTCGATTATATCATAATTACCTGTAGCAAAAACATTAATGTTTTGGTTGCTTTCTGTAATTCTATCTTCAAAAAATAATCCATTAGTTCCATCTCCCGCAGAACCTGCTGGTTCATAGTTAGTTCTATTATCTTGGTAGTAATCTAAACTATAACGACCAATTAATGTAATTTTGTCGTTAACTTTAAAACTAATTTCTGGAGCAACAATAAAACGATTTACATCATTTAAGTTCTTTTGTTCATTAGTTGTCCATAGTGGGTTATTATAGGCTGGTGAGTTGTAACTGAATGTTCCAGTCTCCGCGTTAAATATTCTAGAAGACCCTAATTGCTGTCTGTATCCTCTATGAGAGTTAGGTGTTGGTACGCCTGCATCATTAAAATAAGTTCCTTTATAATCTCTAATATCAAAATCAGGTGATGTTCTTAAGTATCCAAGATAAAGTCCATTGAGGTTAGATCCTGTTTGAACTCTATTAGATTCAATATTCACATATGTCGAAGATAACTTTAATGTAAGTTTATCTGAAAAATCTATATCTGAGTTAAGCCTTACACTCGTTCTGTCATAATCAGAAGCACCATTATATATACCTTCTTGATTCCAATTGGAAAGACTTACAAATGTTCTTGAATTTTCACCAGAATGACTAAAACTAATATTATTTTCTAAAGTAACACCTGTTTGGAAAACAGCATCTCTGTTAGCTTCATTGAATACTTCAGTTGAGTTCTTTTGGATAATCGGATAATAAAGTGTTCCATTACCTGCTTCAAAGTACGCTCCAGTTGTGTCTACTGTATCTGGACCACCTACTCGTGCATCAATTCTACCACCATATGAGAAGCCAGTATTTGATTGTCCAGAACCTGTAAGGTGATCAACACCTCCTGAACCCTGTCCAAATATGCCTTGCTTTTCCCATTCAACATTTATCTGATCAAAAGATACAGTGTTTTTGTAATCAATTTTCCACTTTTTACCTCCTCTTGTTCCTCTTTTCGTTTTAATCACGATAACACCATTCGCTGCACCAGTTCCATAAACAGCGGCAGCAGATGCACCTTTTAAAACAGATATAGATTCTATATCTTCTTGGTTGATATCATTTAAACGTGATTGTTGAACAACACCGGCAGTTCCACCACCAATAGAGTTGTTAGAAACAATAGCGCCATCAATTACAATAAGTGGGCTACTGTCACCTAATATGGTATTTTGACCACGAATTTGAATGTAGGCACCAGCACCTGGATCACCAGAGTTTCTAGTAATATTAACACCAGATGTTTTGCCTGATAAAGCTTGTAGAACTCCAGCTTCACCAGATTTCTTAAGTTGATCTACTTTTACAATAGAAGTAGAACTTAAGTCATCGTCTTTCTTTTTCTCAAGACCTAAAGCAGTTATCACAACCTCCTCCAAAAGTGCGGAATCCTCTTCCAAAGACACATTGATTACATTCGATTCTCCAATTGTAATTTCTTGAGTCTTAAAGCCAACATAGCTAAATACCAACGTACTGCCAATATTGGCAGTAATTGTATAGTTACCGTTAAAATCTGTTTGTGCACCTGTAGTCGTACCTTTAATAATGACGTTCACACCAGGTAAGGGAATTCCCGATGCATCGGAGACCGTCCCGGATACTTTTTTTTCTTGTGCAAAGGATAGCTGCACAACCAATGCCATAAATAGCATTAATAGTCCTTTAAGTTTAATTTTCATAATTGTATTGCATTGATTAGTTATTAGGTGTAAAAGTCTTAATTAATTGTTAATTATCAAAGCGGATGTATAAAATTTTGTTAATTAACAAAAAAATAATAATTTAAATAATTGATTATTAAATAATTGTGTATCACAAAAGTTCAGCTATTTAAACAGGTTTTATCAACAATGAAATTTTTAGCCAATTCTGGCCTTTTTAATTAGACTAATCTAGCAGCATTTATAACAAGAAGTTTCCTTGCTATTTTTGTAGCTTAGGCACTGAAAACTGCAGTATTGTATACCTTATAATTGTTGTAACTCTTTAGATATAATTCATAGTTACACTCCGAATATTACCAACGTTGTCGTACAACTTCATATAGAAAAGCACCACATGCAACGGATACGTTCAGAGACTCTATCTCACCTAATATGGGGAGTTTCGCATGCTCGTCAACGGCTTTTAAAACTGAAGGGTTTATGCCTCGTCCTTCAGAACCCATAATGATGGCGCAAGGCTCTTTTAATTCGATATCATAAATTAAGTCTTTTGCTTTTTCGGTAGCAGCAATAACTTTTATACCAGAAGCTTGCATGTGAAACACAGCATCTTTAATGTGGTCAACTTTGCAAATAGGAATTTTAAAAATAGCACCAGCACTTGTTTTTATAGCATCACCATTGATGGGAGCACCACCTTTTTTCTGGATAATTATCCCTGAAACACCAGTGCATTCTGCAGTACGAACAATAGCACCAAAATTGCGTACATCGCTTAATTGATCAAGTAGAAGGAATAAAGGCATCTTACCAGACTCAATAGTATTTATTACCAAATCTTCAATATCATAAAAAGCAACAGGAGATATTTGCGCAACCGCTCCTTGATGATTTCCTTTAGATAAACGATTCAATTTCTCAACAGGAACGTAAGAACTGTTTATTTTAGACTGTCTTATGACTTGTTCTAATTCACCAAACAATTCACCACGAAGTCCTTTTTGTAAAAAGACTTTATCAATTTGCTTACCAGAATTAATAGCTTCAATAATAGCTCTTAATCCAAATATTGTAGTTTCATTTTTCATACTGCAAAAGTATTAAACCAAGTTAGAACGTTGCCGTCAAACTCACGTGAATTTTTGAATCTGATAATTTAAAAGGGATATTCTCTATTTTTCCACTAGAATAGTTTAACCTTAAAAGTCCGGCTTTTGTTAAGAGTCCAAGACCAAAGCCAAATCCAAAGAGCTTGCTTTTAGTATCTGTAAGATTATTTTCAAAATATGCAGCATCAAATACTGAATGTACATATATGCTACTGCTTAGGCGATACCGGTATTCCGTATTAATTACACCAAAAAGGTTGGCGACTAAACTGTTCTCTTCAAAACCTCTAATGGAGTTAATACCACCAAAACGATAAAGCTCGTTATCTAAATAATTATCAGAATTAAGCGCTGCACCAGTCACTCTAATAAAAATACTATTTCTGTTATTTAGATTAAAAATTTTATACGTCTCTAGAGTAAAAGTAGTTTGTTGTTTTTTTATACCATTTTGTGTTCGGTTTCCAAAATTTGAATTTATATCAAACCAAAATTTGATGGGGAATAATTCATCGTAGTATTGAGGTTTTATGTAATTATATCCAATTTGATAAAAGTTAGTGGTGTAATCATCAATGAATGTAGTATTTGAATCAAGTAGGTCACTAGAAACAGAACCTCTTATTCCTGCGCTAATTCTATGATTAGCATTTATTTGATAATTCAATCTCGCTTGCTGTGTTGTCGTTGAGAAGGTTGAATCTTTTCTGAATATGTTGAGCCCAATATCCATACCTATAGGAGACCCAAACAAGTAAGGCGCATTAAGTTTCACATCAAACGTTTGCTGGTCAATCTCATCACTTTTGTAAAATAGATTTAGGGTTTCTCCAAAGTTAAGATTGTTTATTAATTTTAAATCTACGTAGCCATCAAAGTCAATTCGGTTTGTGTTTTCGTTCGTGCCAAAACCTATAAAGCCATCAAAATTATTACTTTTTGTTTTTTCAGCACATAAGTATAAGGTTGTAGAATCATTAGTAAATAAAACTTCTGGTGATTTAATCTCATTTGCAAATCTTAAATCTTGTAGTTTTTCTGTTTTAGATTTAATGGTTTCTAAATTAAAGGACTGTCCTGGTTTTAATTTTAAGAAACGTTTTAAATAAGATTTTGGGAATTTGCCATAACCCTTAACTACAATTTTATCAATACGACGTTTTTTGTTTCTTTCAATTTGTAAATCAGCTGAGATGGTATCAGCACTTTCTTTTTTTATGTTTTTTAGCGTTAGGGTAGAGAATGGGTCGCCTTCTTCGGCAATGCGTTTGTTGAGGTAATTTAAGGTTGACTCCAACTTTCCAGTACTCACTTCAAAATAGTGTGAAGAAATCTCAACTTTAGAAAAGTCTAATAATTCTTTGTTAAATTCATCGTCAAAAAATACTCTGATACGATTCAGTTTTTTACCTATATATATAGATGCTTCAAAAAGCGTGTCATTTTGCTTTTCTAATACTCCTATTCTAGTATCAATAAAACCACGGCGAATAAGCTTTTCCTTAAGTGTATATAGTTCAGTCTCTAATGATAAATAGTTGGAAAATGATTTTGTATAGCCAGCCGAATCTACTTCTTTTGTAGCCTTGTTAGATTCTGCAATAACATTTAACTGAAGATTTTGTCCAAAAACAGTTTTTGAATTAAATACTAATACAAACAAAAAAACCAAGAATACGAGTTTTTTCATAGTTTATAACTTGGACATATTTCTTGTAATTACAACGTAAAAATAAGGTTAAATGTGTAGTTTGATAATTAAAGCTAAAATTTATTTTCAAAATTAATTGTCAACTATTTGAATAATAAAGATATATTTCTACCTTTGCAGCCCTCAAAAGAGAGGGTTAATAAAAAATGATATAGAAATATATGCCAACAATTTCACAATTAGTACGAAAAGGAAGAGCCAAAATAACCAAGAAGAGTAAATCGGCTGCTTTAGATTCGTGTCCTCAAAGACGTGGTGTATGTACTCGTGTTTATACAACGACACCTAAAAAACCAAACTCAGCAATGCGTAAGGTAGCAAGGGTTCGTTTAACAAACGGTAACGAGGTTAATGCGTACATCGGTGGAGAAGGTCACAATTTGCAAGAGCACTCGATAGTATTGGTTAGAGGTGGAAGGGTAAAAGATTTACCAGGAGTTAGATATCACATCGTTCGTGGTGCTCTGGATACAGCAGGTGTAGCCGGAAGAACACAACGTAGATCTAAGTATGGTGCAAAACGCCCTAAAAAGTAATTAAAAACTTTAAGAAGAAGACATGAGAAAAAGAGCAGCAAAAAAGAGACCGCTTTTACCAGACCCAAGATTTAACGATCAGTTAGTAACACGTTTTGTTAACATGATGATGTGGGATGGTAAGAAGTCTGTGGCTTTTAAAGTATTCTACGATGCAATTGATATTGTTGAGGAGAAAAAAAATGATGACGAAAAAACAGCATTAGAAGTATGGAAAGATGCACTTTCTAACGTTATGCCTCACGTAGAAGTGCGTAGTCGTAGAGTTGGTGGAGCAACATTCCAGATACCAATGCAAATTCGTCCAGACCGTAAAGTTTCTACTGCAATGAAATGGTTAATCAGCTATTCACGTAAAAGAAACGAAAAATCTATGGCGCAACGTTTAGCATCAGAAGTTTTAGCTGCGGCTAAAGAAGAAGGTGCTGCTGTTAAAAAGAGAGTTGATACTCATAAAATGGCAGAAGCAAACAAAGCATTTTCACACTTTAGATTTTAATAAAAAATGGCAAGAGATTTAAAATTTACAAGAAATATAGGTATTGCAGCACATATTGATGCTGGCAAAACTACTACTACAGAGCGAATCCTTTATTACACTGGTGTATCTCACAAAATTGGTGAAGTACATGATGGTGCCGCTACGATGGACTGGATGGAGCAAGAGCAAGAAAGAGGTATTACAATTACTTCTGCTGCTACAACTTGTACATGGCAGTTTCCGCTAGAAAACGGAAATCCAACTCCAGATACTAAAGGCTATCACTTTAACATTATAGATACTCCTGGTCACGTTGACTTTACTGTTGAGGTAAACCGTTCATTACGTGTATTAGATGGTTTAGTATTTTTGTTCAGTGCAGTTGATGGTGTTGAGCCACAGTCTGAAACTAACTGGAGATTAGCAGATAACTATAAAGTACCAAGAATTGGTTTCGTGAATAAAATGGACCGTCAAGGATCTAACTTTATGGCAGTTTGCCAGCAGGTTAAGGACATGTTAGGGTCTAACGCAGTGCCAATTGTTATGAATATTGGTGATGAGATAGACTTTAAAGGTATCGTTGACTTGGTGAAGAATCGTGCTATCGTTTGGCATGATGAAACACAAGGATCTACGTTTGACGTTATCGATATTCCTGAAGAATTAAAAGAAGAGGCTGCTGAATTAAGAGGAAAACTAATAGAAGAGGTTGCTGCTTATGATGAGAATCTTTTAGAAAAATATATGGAAGATGAAGATTCTATTACAGAAGATGAAGTGCACGCTGCACTTAGAGCTGCTGTAATGGATATGTCTATCATACCTATGATATGTGGTTCTGCATTTAAAAATAAAGGAGTTCAGTTCCTATTAGATGCAGTTTGTCGTTACTTACCTTCTCCAGTAGATAAGGAAGGTATTACAGGTATCAATCCTGACACTGAACAAGAAGAAATTCGTAAGCCAGATGTTAAGGAGCCATTTTCTGCTTTAGCTTTTAAAATTGCTACAGACCCTTTTGTTGGACGTTTAGCATTCTTTAGAGCATACTCTGGTCGTTTAGATGCAGGTTCTTATATTTTGAACAATCGTTCAGGTAAAAAAGAACGTATCTCTCGTATCTATCAAATGCATTCTAACAAGCAAAATGCTATCGATCATATCGAAGCTGGAGATATTGGAGCAGCAGTAGGGTTTAAAGACATTAAGACTGGTGATACCATGTCTGATGAAAAGCATCCTATTGTATTAGAATCTATGGATTTCCCAGATCCAGTAATTGGTATTGCTGTAGAGCCAAAGACAAAAGCAGATGTAGACAAATTGGGTATGGCTTTGTCAAAATTAGCTGAAGAGGATCCAACATTTACCGTTAGAACAGACGAAGCTTCAGGTCAGACTATCATTTCTGGTATGGGTGAGCTTCACTTAGATATCATTGTAGATCGTTTAAAGCGTGAATTCAAAGTTGAGGTTAGCCAAGGTCAACCACAAGTAGAGTACAAAGAGGCTATTACAGCTTCTGCAGACCATAGAGAGGTTTACAAGAAACAATCTGGTGGTCGTGGTAAGTTTGCTGATATTGTATTTACTATTGAGCCAGCTGACGAAGGTCAAGTAGGTCTTCAGTTTGAGTCTATAATTAAAGGTGGTAACGTTCCTAAAGAATTTATCCCTTCAATCGAAAAAGGATTCAAAATGGCAATGGTAAATGGGCCTTTAGCAGGTTTCGAAGTTGATGCTATGAAGATTACACTAAAAGATGGGTCTTACCACGATGTAGATTCTGACCAGTTATCTTTTGAATTAGCTGCTAAGCTTGGTTTTAAAAACGTTGCAAAAGCTGCAAAAGCTGTAATCATGGAACCAATCATGAAGCTTGAAGTTATTACTCCAGAAGAAAACATGGGTGATATCGTAGGAGACTTAAATCGTCGCCGCGGTCAAGTAAGTGATATGGGTGATAGAGCAGGTGCTAAAACTGTAAAAGCTACTGTGCCATTATCTGAAATGTTTGGATATGTAACTACATTAAGAACATTATCTTCGGGTAGAGCAACATCAACAATGGAATTTTCACATTATGCTGAAACTCCTAAGAACATATCAGAAGAAGTAATTGCAGCAGCAAAAGGCGTAGAAGCTTAAAACTAAAAGAAAATGAGTCAGAAAATTAGAATAAAATTAAAGTCTTACGATCATAATTTAGTTGACAAGTCTGCTGATAAGATTGTAAAAACAGTAAAAAGTACAGGTGCTGTAGTAACGGGTCCAATTCCATTACCAACACACAAAAAGATTTTCACTGTGTTGCGTTCACCACACGTAAACAAGAAGTCTAGAGAACAATTTCAATTAAGCTCTTATAAGAGGTTATTAGATATTTACTCTTCATCTTCTAAGACGATTGATGCGTTAATGAAACTTGAATTACCAAGCGGCGTTGAGGTTGAAATCAAAGTGTAATTTGAACTAAACATGTCCTGAGCTGCGAGCGAAGGAAAAACGGAAAAAATACTATTCAAGGCTGAAACGTATTTTCAGCCTTGAGTTTTAAATAAGAATTAATAATTAAATAATAATAAATATGTCTGGGTTAATTGGAAAAAAAATCGGTATGACCAGCATCTTCGACGAGAATGGAAAAAATGTTCCATGTACCGTTATCGAAGCTGGACCATGTATCGTTACCCAAGTCAGAACTGAAGAAGTGGACGGTTACAGTGCACTACAATTAGGTTTCGATGACGCGACAGAAAAAAGCGCTACTAAAGCAGACTTAGGTCATGCAAAAAAGGCGGGTACTTCTGTAAAGCGCAAAGTTGCTGAGTTCAAAGGTTTTGATGCGGAGTACAAGTTAGGTGATGCCATCACTGTAGAACACTTTACAGAAGGAGAATTTGTTGATGTGGCAGGTACTTCAAAAGGTAAAGGTTTTCAAGGTGTCGTAAAGCGTCACAATTTTGCTGGTGTAGGTCAAGCGACACACGGTCAGCATAACCGTTTAAGAGCTCCTGGTTCTATTGGTGCAGCTTCTTATCCTGCGAGAGTATTCAAAGGAATGAAGATGGCTGGAAGAATGGGTGGAGACACAGTAAAAGTTCAAAATTTAAGAGTTTATAAAGTAGTTCCAGAAAAGAACTTACTTGTAGTTAAAGGTTGTGTTCCAGGACACAAAAACTCTTATGTAATTATTCAGAAGTAATGAAGGTAGCAGTTTTAGATATAAACGGAAAAGATACGGGTAGAAAAGCTGAGCTTTCTAAAGACGTATTCGCTATTGAACCAAACAATCACGCTGTATATTTAGATGTAAAGCAATACTTGGCCAACCAAAGACAAGGAACGCACAAGTCTAAAGAAAGAGCTGAAATCACTGGTAGTACGCGTAAGATTAAAAAACAAAAAGGAACAGGTACAGCACGTGCAGGTTCTATCAAGTCTGGTGTATTCAAAGGTGGTGGGCGTATGTTTGGACCAAGACCAAGAAATTATGGGTTTAAACTTAACAAAAATGTTAAGCGTTTGGCTCGTAAATCGGCCTTATCAATAAAAGCAAATGACAATTCAATTGTTGTGTTAGAAGATTTTAGCTTCGACGCTCCAAAGACAAAGAACTTTGTTAATGTATTGAAAGCCTTAGAGGTAGAAAACAAAAAAACACTGTTTGTGTTGGGTGTCTCAAATAATAACGTATATTTGGCATCGCGCAATTTAAAACGCTCTGAAGTTATAATGGCATCAGAATTAAGCACTTATAAAATTATGAACGCTAACAAAGTTGTTCTTTTAGAAGGTGCATTAGAAGGAATTGAAACGAATTTAAGTAAATAGAACACGATGAGTATCTTAATAAAACCGATAATCACAGAAAAAGCAACGATGCAAAGCGAAGTGCTTAATGCGTATGCATTTCAGGTGAGTACAAAGGCGAACAAGGTAGAAATCAAAAAAGCTGTTGAAGCAGCTTATGGAGTTTCTGTTGAAAAAGTTCGTACAATAAATGTCCGTCCAGATCGCAAGACCAAGTTTACTAAAACTGGTGTGCAACATGGTAAAACAAATGCTGTTAAAAAAGCAATTGTACAACTGGCGGAAGGTGAAACAATAGATTTATACGCTAACATGTAATTAGACATCAATGTCAGTAAGAAAATTAAAACCGATTACATCAGCCCAGCGATTTAGAGTAGTTAATGGATTTGACGCCATTACTACTGATAAGCCGGAAAAGAGTTTACTCGCTCCGAAAAAAAGGTCTGGTGGTAGAAACAGTCAAGGAAAAATGACCATGCGCTATATTGGTGGTGGTCACAAGAAAAAGTATCGTATTATCGATTTTAAACGGAACAAAACAGGTGTGCCTGCTGAAGTTAAGACTATCGAATACGATCCAAACAGAACAGCATTTATTGCTCTATTAAACTATCAAGATGGTGAGAAGCGTTACGTTATCGCACAAAATGGTTTACAAGTAGGTCAAAAAATAGTTTCTGGTGAAACTGGTGTAGCTCCTGAAATAGGAAATGCAATGCCATTAAGTGAAATACCATTAGGTACAATTATCTCTTGTATAGAGTTGCGTCCTGGTCAAGGAGCTGTTATGGCGCGTAGTGCTGGTGCATTCGCTCAGTTAATGGCAAGAGATGGTAAGTTTGCTACCGTTAAGTTACCATCTGGTGAAACAAGAATGATTCTTGCGAACTGTATGGCTACGATAGGTGTAGTTTCTAACTCCGATCACCAATTGTTAGTATCAGGTAAAGCTGGTAGAAGCAGGTGGTTAGGAAGACGCCCTAGAACAAGACCAGTAGTAATGAATCCAGTTGATCATCCAATGGGTGGTGGTGAAGGTAAATCTTCAGGTGGACATCCCAGATCTAGAAATGGTATTCCTGCTAAAGGTTATAGAACACGTTCTAAGACTAAATCGAGTAATAAGTACATTGTAGAACGTAGAAAGAAATAATTAAGAAAGTAGTATGGCACGTTCATTAAAAAAAGGACCTTATATCCATTATAAATTAGAAAAGAAAGTTGCAGAAAATGTAGCTTCAAATAAAAAGTCTGTTATCAAAACTTGGTCTAGGGCATCTATGATTTCTCCAGATTTTGTAGGGCAAACTATAGCTGTTCATAATGGAAGACAATTTGTACCAGTTTATGTAACTGAGAACATGGTAGGTCATAAGTTAGGAGAATTTTCACCAACAAGATCATTCCGTGGTCACGCAGGTGCTAAAAATAAAGGTAAAAAATAGGAATCATGGGAAGTCGTAAAAAACAAATGGCAGAAGCCATTAAGGCTGAGAAGAAGCAAGTTGCTTTCGCTAAGCTAAATAACTGTCCTACATCACCACGTAAAATGCGCTTAGTAGCGGATTTAGTAAGAGGTAAAAAGGCAGATAATGCACTGACGATTCTTAAATTTAGTTCAAAAGAAGCATCTCGTCGTTTGGAGAAATTATTGTTGTCTGCGATTGCAAACTGGCAAGCTAAAAACGAAGACGCTGATATACAGGACGCTAATTTATTTGTAAAAGAAATTAGAGTAGATGGTGGTACTATGCTAAAGAGACTTAGACCAGCACCTCAGGGTAGAGCACATAGAATCAGAAAAAGATCTAACCACGTAACAGTTGTGATAGATTCATTAAATAAAACACAAAGCTAAGATAGAGATATGGGACAAAAGACAAATCCAATCGGAAATCGTTTAGGTATTATCAGAGGATGGGAATCTAACTGGTATGGTGGTAATGACTATGGAGACAAGTTAGCCGAAGACGATAAGATTAGAAAATATGTTCACGCTCGTTTATCAAAAGCAAGTGTGTCAAGAGTAATTATTGAGAGAACTTTAAAACTTGTAACCGTTACTATCACTACAGCAAGACCAGGTATTATTATCGGTAAAGGCGGACAAGAGGTAGACAAGTTAAAAGAAGAACTTAAGAAAATTACGGGTAAAGAAGTTCAGTTGAACATCTTTGAAATTAAGAGACCTGAGTTAGATGCGTATCTAGTAGGAGCTTCTGTTGCTCGTCAGATTGAAAGTAGAATTTCGTACAGACGTGCTATTAAGATGGCTATTGCTGCGGCAATGCGTATGAATGCAGAAGGTGTCAAAATCCAAATTAGTGGTCGTTTAAACGGTGCAGAAATGGCACGTTCTGAGCACTATAAAGAAGGACGTATTCCATTATCTACTTTTAGAGCAGATATCGATTACGCTCTTGTTGAAGCACATACTACTTATGGTAGGTTAGGTGTAAAAGTTTGGATTATGAAAGGTGAAGTATACGGAAAAAGAGAACTTTCTCCATTAGTTGGCCTATCTAAACAAAAAGGAAAAGGTGGACGTGGTGGAAACAAGAAAGGTGGAAACCAACGTCGTAGAAAGTAATTTTTTAAAGGAAATAAGAAAAAATGTTACAGCCTAAAAGAACAAAATTTCGTAAGCAGCAAAAAGGACGTATGAAAGGAAATGCTGGAAGAGGACATTTGTTATCAAATGGAACTTTCGGTATTAAATCCCTAGAATCAACGTTCATTACTGCACGTCAAATAGAAGCAGCTCGTATTGCCGCTACGCGTTATATGAAAAGAGAAGGGTCATTATGGATTAAAATATTTCCAGACAAGCCCATTACAAAAAAGCCTCTTGAAGTACGTATGGGTAAAGGTAAAGGTGCTGTAGAATATTGGGCAGCAGTTGTGAAGCCAGGTCGTGTTTTATTTGAAATTAGTGGAGTGCCATTAGACGTAGCTCAAGAAGCATTACGTTTAGCTGCTCAGAAACTACCAGTTAAAACTAAGTTTATCATAGCCAGAGATTACGAAGCTTAATAGAAAGTATTATGAAGCAATCAGAAATTAAACAGCTATCTACAGCTGAGTTACAAGAGAAACTTGGTGAAACAAAAAAGAGTTATACGGACCTTAAAATGGCTCACGCAATTTCTCCCTTGGAGAATCCAATACAGTTACGCAACGTAAGACGTACCGTAGCTAGATTAGCGACTGAGTTAACAATAAGAGACGATAAATAATTGTATTCTGCTGAAAGATGGAAAAAAGAAACTTAAGAAAAGAACGTATAGGAGTAGTGACTAGCAATAAAATGCAGAAGTCAATAGTTGTTGCCGAAGTAAAAAAGGTAAAACACCCTATGTATGGAAAATTCGTTTTGAAAACTAAGAAATATGTTGCTCATGACGAAACAAACGACTGCAATATCGGAGATACTGTAAAGATTATGGAAACACGACCTTTAAGTAAATCTAAATGTTGGAGATTAGTAGAAATAATTGAAAGAGCGAAGTAATTATGGTACAACAAGAATCAAGATTAAAAGTAGCTGATAACACAGGAGCAAAGGAAGTTTTAACTATCCGTGTTCTTGGAGGTACAAAAAGACGTTACGCATCAGTAGGGGATAAAATTGTAGTTTCAGTAAAAGCTGCAACTCCAAATGGTAACATCAAAAAAGGAGCTGTTTCTACGGCTGTTGTTGTGCGTACTGCAAAAGAAGTTAGACGTCCTGATGGATCTTATATCCGTTTCGATGACAATGCATGTGTTTTATTAAACCCTACAGGTGAAATGAGAGGAACACGTGTTTTTGGACCAGTAGCAAGAGAGCTTCGTGATAAACAATTCATGAAAATTGTATCATTAGCACCAGAAGTGCTTTAATACATTAAGAAAAAATGACAAAGCTTAAAATAAAAACTGGAGATACTGTAAAAGTAATAGCTGGAGACCATAAGGACTCAGAAGGCAAAGTACTTAAAGTATTAAAGGAAAAGAACAAAGCCATCGTTGAAGGTGTAAATATGGTAAAGAAACACACTAAGCCAAGTGCACAAAGTCCTCAAGGTGGTATAGTAGAGAAAGAAGCTGCTATCAATGTATCAAACTTATCTTTATTAACAAGTAAGGGTGAGACTACGAGAGTAGGGTACAGAATGGATGGTGACAATAAAGTGAGATTTTCTAAAAAATCTAATGAAGTAATTTAGTTATGGCTTACGTTGCAAGATTAAAACAAGAGTACAAGGACAGAGTTGTTACTGCTCTTACAGAAGAATTTGGTTACAAAAATGTAATGCAAGTACCTAAGCTTACTAAGATAGTAATATCTAGAGGTGTCGGTGCTGCTGTAGCAGATAAGAAATTAGTAGACCAAGCAGTGGAAGAATTGACTAACATTTCAGGTCAAAAAGCGATTCACACATTATCTAAGAAAGATGTCGCTTCTTTTAAGTTACGTAAGGGTATGCCAATAGGTGCCATGGTAACATTAAGAGGAGAGCAAATGTATGAGTTTTTAGATCGTTTAGTGACTTCAGCTTTACCACGAGTTAGAGATTTTAACGGTATTAAAGCTACAGGTTTTGATGGTCGTGGAAATTATAATTTAGGTATTACTGAGCAAATTATATTCCCAGAAATTGACATTGATAAAATCAACAGAATATCTGGTATGGATATTACATTTGTTACTACAGCTGATACCGATAAGGAAGCAAAATCACTTTTAACAGAACTAGGATTACCTTTTAAAAAGAATTAATTATGGCTAAAGAATCAATGAAAGCCCGCGAGGTAAAGCGTGCAAAAATGGTTGCTAAATATGCAGAGAAAAGAAAGGCTTTAAAAGAAGCTGGAGATTACGAAGCATTACAAAAGTTACCTAAAAACGCTTCACCAATTCGTCAGCATAACCGTTGTAAGTTAACTGGACGTCCAAAAGGATACATGAGACAATTCGGAATTTCTCGTGTTATGTTCAGAGAGATGGCTAATCAAGGCTTAATTCCAGGTGTTAAGAAGGCAAGTTGGTAAAAAAAACAATTATAAATTGGTTTCAGGTTTGGTAAGAAATCGTTTTTTACCGAAAACCGATACCGCAAATTAATAACTATGTATACAGATCCAATAGCGGATTATCTTACGAGAGTTAGAAATGCAGTGAAAGCTAACCACAGAGTGGTAGAAATTCCTGCATCTAACTTAAAGAAAGAGATAACTAAAATATTATTCGACCAAGGATATATTTTAAGTTACAAATTTGACGATTCTAATGTACAAGGAACAATCAAGATTGCTCTTAAGTACAACAAAGAGACAAAAGAGTCTGTCATCAAAAAAATTCAAAGAATCAGTACACCAGGTCTACGTAGGTATGCTGGTGCCAACGAAATGCCGAGAATCTTAAATGGTTTAGGTATTGCAATTGTTTCAACCTCTCATGGAGTTATGACAGGTAAGCAAGCGCAAAGAGAAAACGTTGGTGGCGAAGTATTATGTTACGTTTACTAAAAACAGGAAGATATGTCAAGAATAGGTAAAAATCCAATCTCAATTCCTGAAGGTGTTACAGTTGAAGTTAAAGACAATGTAATCACTGTAAAAGGTAAATTAGGTGAGTTAACTCAAGAGTACTCGGGTATTGAAATTAAAATAGAAGATGCTACTATTACATTAGAGCGTCCTTCTGAAAAGAAAGAACACAAATCAAAACATGGTTTGTATAGAGCCTTAATCGCTAGCATGATTGAGGGTGTGTCTAAAGGATGGACTAAAGAATTAGAATTGGTAGGTGTAGGTTATAGAGCCTCTAACCAAGGACAAAAATTAGATTTAGCTTTAGGTTTTTCACACAATATAGTAATGGATGTTGCTCCAGAAGTTAAAATTGAAACAATTTCTGAAAAAGGTAAGAATCCAATCGTAAAATTAACTTCGCACGACAAACAATTAGTTGGTCAAGTAGCAGCTAAAATCCGTGGCTTCCGTAAGCCAGAACCTTACAAAGGAAAAGGAGTTAAGTTTGTTGGAGAAGAAATCAGAAGAAAAGCAGGTAAATCAGCTTAATAGTAAGGTTATGGCATTAACAAAGAACAAGAGAAGACAACGAATAAAAAACAGAATACGTAAGATTGTATCTGGTACTGAGGCTAGACCAAGATTATCTGTTTTTAGAAGTAATAAAGAAATTTATGCTCAAATTGTAGATGACGTGACTGGTAACACCATCGCTGCTGCATCTTCAAGAGATAAAGATGTAAGTGGTACAACAGGAAATAAAACCGAAGTTGCTACTTTAGTAGGTAAAGCAATTGCTGAAAAAGCATTAAAAGCTGGTGTTGAGACTATTTCTTTTGATAGAGGTGGGTACTTATACCACGGTAGAGTAAAATCGTTAGCAGAAGGTGCTAGAGAAGCAGGACTTAAATTTTAAGACATTATGTATCAAAAATATAAAAACGCAGAACTTGTTAAACCAGGAGGTTTAGATTTAAAAGATCGTTTAGTTGGCGTACAACGTGTTACTAAAGTAACTAAAGGTGGTAGAGCATTTGGTTTTTCTGCTATTGTAGTAGTAGGTGACGAAGCAGGTGTAGTAGGTCAAGGTTTAGGTAAATCTAAAGATGTTGCTACAGCAATTGCAAAAGCGATTGAAGATGCAAAGAAAAACCTAGTTAGAATTCCTATAATTAAAGGAACATTACCCCACGAACAAAAAGGTAAATATGGTGGAGCAAGAGTAAACATTATTCCTGCAGCTCCTGGTACCGGTGTAATTGCTGGTGGTGCTGTAAGAACTGTTCTTGAAGCCGTAGGTGTACATGATGTATTATCTAAGTCTCAAGGATCATCTAATCCTCATAATGTAGTAAAAGCTACCTTTGATGCATTATTGCAATTAAGAGATGCTGGTTCTATCGCTAAGGAAAGAGGTATTTCACTTGAAAAAGTATTTAACGGATAATCATTAGGACAAGATGGCAAAGATCAAAGTAAAGAAAGTTAAGAGTGCAATAAACCGTACAAAAAGACAAAAGCTAACGTTAGAAGCTTTAGGTCTTAAAAAAATCGGTCAAGTTGTAGAGCATGATGCCACGCCAAATATCCTTGGTATGGTTAAGAAAGTAGAACATTTAGTTTCTGTAGAAGAAGCTTAAAAAAATATAACTTAACAATGGATTTAAGTAATTTAAAACCTGCAGAAGGTTCAGTAAAAAGACAAGGAAAACGCGTTGGTCGTGGTCAAGGTTCTGGTAAAGGTGGCACGGCGACTCGTGGTCACAAGGGAGCTAAGTCACGCTCAGGTTATTCTAAGAAATTAGGATTCGAAGGTGGTCAAATGCCATTACAACGTCGTGTACCTAAGTTTGGCTTTACTAATATCAATAGAATAGATTATCAAGGCGTTAACC
This sequence comes from Winogradskyella sp., assembly GCF_013042245.1. GTDB lineage: Bacteria > Bacteroidota > Bacteroidia > Flavobacteriales > Flavobacteriaceae > Winogradskyella. The sequence continues at coordinate 23,584 of NZ_JABDQL010000019.1, forward strand.
TAGATACTTTACAAGAGTTAGTAGAAACTAAGAAAATTAAAGATACTGTAGATTTTGAAACTTTAGTAGAATTAAGATTAGCTCGTAAAAACGAGTTGGTTAAAATTTTGGGTAGAGGAGAATTAAAAGCAAAATTAACAGTTAAAGCTCATAAATTTACTGCGTCGGCAAAGGCTGCTATAGAAGCTGCTGGTGGTGAAGCTGTAATTTTATAAGATATTATATAATGAAAATAATAGATACATTAAAAAACGTCTGGAAGATTACAGAGCTTAAGGATAGAATAATCTTAACCCTAGGCTTATTATTAGTATATCGTTTTGGTGCTCAAGTCGTATTACCTGGTATAGATGCGTCGCAATTAGGAGGTTTACAAGACACTACTGATGGTGGTATTCTAGGTTTATTAAATGCCTTCACAGGTGGTGCTTTTGCTAATGCTTCAGTATTTGCCTTGGGTATTATGCCTTACATATCAGCCTCTATTGTTGTTCAGTTAATGGGAATTGCTATTCCTTATTTACAGAAACTACAAAAAGAAGGTGAAAGTGGTCGTAAAAAAATCAATCAAATTACAAGATGGTTAACTATAGCTATTTGTTTGGTACAAGCGCCAAGTTACTTAGTAAGTTTGCCAAGTTTGGGTATTCCACAAAGTGCTTTTCTATTAGGAACAGGTGGTCTTTTTTACTTTTCGTCAATCGTTATATTGGTGACGGGTTGTGTATTCGCAATGTGGTTAGGAGAGAAGATTACAGATAAAGGCATTGGTAATGGTATATCATTATTAATTATGGTGGGTATAATTGCAACGTTACCACAAGCATTCATTCAAAATTTAGCATCTAGAACCGAAGGTAATGGAGGTTTTATGTTAGTTTTAATTGAACTTGTTATATGGTTCTTAATCATATTAGCTTCAGTGTTATTAGTAATGGCTGTACGTAAGATTCAAGTTCAGTATGCTCGTAGAACTGCATCTGGTGGTTATGAGAAGAATGTATTTGGCTCACGTCAGTTTTTACCGTTAAAACTTAATGCTTCTGGTGTAATGCCAATTATCTTTGCACAAGCAATTATGTTTGTACCTAGTTTAGTAGGTGGTTCATCTTGGTTGAAAGACACTACCGCAGGTGCATGGATGCAAACTAACTTTGCTGATATCTTCGGATTTTGGTATAATTTGGTATTTGCGCTTTTAATTATTGTATTTACATATTTCTACACAGCTATTACTGTTCCTACGAATAAAATGGCTGATGATTTAAAACGTAGTGGTGGATTTATTCCAGGTATTCGTCCAGGAAGTGAAACTTCAGAGTATTTAGACAAAATCATGTCTCAAATTACTTTACCAGGTTCTGTTTTCTTAGCATTAGTCGCTGTTTTTCCAGCGTTTGTAGTTAAGTTAATGGGCGTACAACCAGGTTGGGGATTATTCTTCGGAGGTACATCGTTATTAATCATGGTAGGTGTTGCCATAGATACTATACAGCAAATAAATTCTTATTTGTTGAATAAGCACTATGACGGTTTGATGAAAACAGGTAAAAATAGAAAAGCAGTAGCATAATAATATTTAGACATGGCAAAACAAGCAGCAATAGAGCAAGACGGTACAATTATAGAAGCATTATCTAACGCTATGTTCCGCGTAGAATTAGAAAACGGTCATATCGTAACCGCTCATATATCTGGTAAAATGCGTATGCACTACATTAAGTTGTTACCAGGAGATAAAGTAAAATTAGAAATGAGTCCTTATGATTTAACAAAGGCTCGTATAACTTATAGATACTAACAAGATGAAAGTAAGAGCATCAGTTAAAAAGAGAAGTGCCGATTGTAAATTGGTACGAAGAAAAGGGAGACTTTATGTTATTAACAAAAAGAACCCTAGGTTTAAACAAAGACAAGGATAAACACTAAAAGTATTTAGTTATAGACTGAAATGAATCTGTTCGAAATCATTTGGTTTAGGATTCTAACAACTAAAAAACTGTACTGACTAAAGAATGTCAGTGCTAAAACTAAAACAATATGGCAAGAATTGCAGGTGTAGACATACCAAAACAAAAAAGAGGAGTTATCTCTTTAACTTATATCTATGGAATAGGTAGAAGTCGTGCTAAAGAAATTTTAGAAACTGCTAAAGTTGAAGAAGGCACAAAAGTACAAGATTGGACAGATGACCAAATCGGAGCTATCCGTGAGGCTGTAGGTACTTTCAAGATTGAAGGTGAATTACGTTCCGAAACACAATTAAACATCAAGCGTTTAATGGATATCGGATGTTACAGAGGAATCCGTCACAGAGCTGGTCTTCCATTAAGAGGACAACGCACTAAGAACAACTCTCGTACAAGAAAAGGTAGAAGAAAAACTGTTGCTAACAAAAAGAAAGTAACTAAATAATAAAAGACAGTAGTCATTAGTAATTAGGTTAGACGAATCTGTTTGAAATGTAAAAGTTTAGGATTCTCAAAACTAAAAGCTAACACTAGAAACTAAAAAATATGGCAAAGTCAAGTACAAAAAAACGCAAAGTAATTGTTGATGCAATTGGAGAAGCGCATATCACAGCATCTTTCAACAACATCATCGTATCTTTAACAAATAAAAAAGGTGACGTAATTTCTTGGTCATCAGCTGGTAAAATGGGTTTTAGAGGTTCTAAAAAGAACACGCCTTACGCTGCTCAATTAGCTGCTGAAGATGCTGCTGGAGTTGCAAAAGAAGCTGGTTTAAAGAAAGTAAAAGTATACGTTAAAGGTCCTGGTAACGGTAGAGAATCTGCTATCAGATCCATACACAATGCAGGTATCGAAGTAGCAGAGATTATTGATGTTACACCTCTACCACATAATGGTTGTCGTCCTCCAAAAAGACGTCGTGTATAATTTAACCTGAACGTGTTTCAGATTCTTTTTATCACAAAACCAAAATAAACTAATATCTTTTATAATATCGATATTAGTTTATTTTCTTTATTTTTGCAAACTGAAAAATAACAATAAGTATAACCGAGAGGCTTACGGTTTAGAAGGATAAGCTTAAGACCTTAATTCTATAATCACTCTCAAAACAAATTAGAAATGGCAAGATATACTGGTCCTAAAACTAAAATCGCTCGTAAATTCGGGCAAGCAATTTTCGGAGACGATAAAGCATTCGAAAAAAGAAATTATCCTCCAGGACAACATGGAAATAACCGTCGTCGAGGAAAAAAATCTGAATATGCTATCCAGTTAATGGAAAAGCAAAAAGCTAAATACACTTATGGTATTTTAGAAAAGCAATTCAGAAACATGTTTAAAAGAGCAACAGCAGCACAAGGAATTACTGGTGAGGTTCTTTTACAACTATGTGAATCTCGTTTAGACAACGTCGTATTCAGAATGGGTATCGCTCCAACACGTAGTGCTGCACGTCAATTAGTATCTCACAGACACATTACAGTTAATGGTCAAAAGGTAAACATTCCTTCATACCAACTAAAGGCTGGAGATGTTGTTGGTGTTAGAGAAAAGTCAAAATCTTTAGAGGCAATCACTAACTCATTAGCTAATTCTAGTAATGTATATGAGTGGATTACTTTTAACAATGATACAAAAACTGGTACTTATGTTTCTGTACCAGCACGAATCCAAATTCCAGAGCAAATCAACGAGCAATTTATTGTAGAACTTTACTCTAAATAATAATTAATTTAATCATATTGGTATTTAGCCAAAGGGTTTATGAGGCTTTCTTCAAACTCATAATCCGCGCAACTAAATAACAATTAAAACGAAGAAAAAATTATGGCAATTTTAAATTTTCAAAAACCCGACAAAGTAATAATGATTGACTCTACCGATTTTGAAGGTAGATTCGAATTTCGACCATTAGAACCAGGTTTTGGTTTAACGGTTGGTAATGCTTTAAGACGAGTATTATTATCATCTTTAGAAGGTTTTGCAATTACATCAATTAGAATTGAAGGTGTAGACCACGAATTCTCAACAATTGCAGGTGTAGTTGAAGACGTTACTGAAATGATTTTGAATTTGAAGCAA
>NZ_JABDQL010000038.1 GCF_013042245.1 Winogradskyella sp.
CCATGAATCAAGGCAAATACATTTTCGCTCAACTTACAGACTTTCTACCAAGGCGAGTTTTTGATAGAATAGTTAAAACATATAGCGGTAATAAGCACGTAATGACCTTCACATGTTGGAACCAAATGTTATGTATGGTTTTCGGTCAGCTTACCGCTAGAGACAGTATGAGAGATTTATTACTTAGTTTAGAAGCTCATAAGTCCACATACTATCATTAGGGTTCGGCTCGTCTATATCAAGACGTAATATTGGTGTTGCTAATTAAAAACGGGACTACAAAATATTTGAAGAGTTTGCTTATGTACTAATCGAGCAAGCTCGCAAGAGTTGCTACAAGTCGGATTTTGAACTTAACATAAAAGGAAATGTATATGCGTTTGATTCCTCAACAATTGATTTATGTCTAAGTGTATTTTGGTGGGCTGAGTTTAGAAAAACCAAGGCAGGCATAAAACTTCATACCTTGTATGATGTTAAAACATCTGTTCCTACTTTTGTACATATATAAAATGCTAAGACACATGATGTTAGTGCGCTTTATTTTTTTGTTTACGAAATAAGAAGTTTTTACGTGTTAGATAGAGCATATGTTGATTTTAAGCGAATATATCGTTTACATAAACAAAAAGCTTTCTTTGTTACACGAGCAAAATCTAATATGAAATTTTCTCGAAAGTATTCTAATATTATTAATAAATCAAAGGGTATTAAGTATGATCAAATAGGTAAGTTAACTTCCTATTATCCGAGAAAGTCATACCCAGAAAAGCTTAGGCGAATCAAATATTTTGATACCCAAACCAAGAAAATATTTATTTTCTTGACCAACAACATGGATTTAAAAGCTGATGAAATAGCTTATCTGTACAAGAAACGTTGGGAAGTAGAGCTGTTTTTTAAATGGATGAAACAGCACTTAAAGATTAAATCCTTTTGGGGCACTTCATTAAATGCAGTTAAGATTCAAATCTATTGCGCTATAATTGCATATTGCCTAATGGCAATCGTTGGCAATACCCTCAAGGTTGAACGTTCAATCTACGAAATATTACAAATTTTAAGCATCTCTCTACTCGATAAAACTCCTGTAAGAGAGATATTTAGAAAATACAATTACAAAAATATCAAAGACCTAAATTATAATCAACTGAAAATCAATGGATTTTAAATGCCCATTAGTGAGAAAAATACTTGGAAACAAAATCAGAAATACAAGGCGTATTCTTAGAAACCGCACACCCTATAAAATTTTTAGATGTCATGCCTAAAGATATTGCAGAGAAAATAGAGCTACCTGCTCAAATTGAAGCAGTATTAAACAAACCAAAAAAGAGCACAAAAATCTCAAACTATAAACAGCTAAAAACCTATTTACTCGCTTAAAAATCAAATATTATGAGTCAATTACAATCAGATATTCCTAAAGCATTTCAAATTGAAAACACCTTGGAACAAGAACATTATCTAGTAAATGGAGAATTAAAACATTGGCAAGGAGCTAAAGCAAATGTCTTCTCACCTATTCGTACAGTTAATGCTAATGGCAATATGAAACCAACACGTCTAGGCTCTACACCAGATCTTGGAGAGACAGAAGCACTACTTGCCCTTAATGCTGCTTGCAATGCGTATAAGAAAGGTCAAGGCGAATGGCCAACCATGAAAGTCGCCGACCGTATTGCTTGTATGGAAACATTTGTAGAAAAAATGAAAACCAAGCGAGATGAGGTTGTGAAACTCATCATGTGGGAAATCTGTAAAACACATGCCGATGCTCAAAAAGAATTTGATAGAACGGTTGAGTATATTTATGACACGATAGAAGACTACAAGCAAATGGATCGCAATAGCGCAAAATTTGAAAAGCAATCAGGCATTCATGCACATATAAGACGAGGGCCTTTAGGAGTTGTGTTATGTTTAGGACCTTACAACTATCCTTTAAATGAAACCTTTTGCTTATTAATTCCTGCGTTGATAATGGGGAATACCACCATTTTTAAACCCGCAAAATTTGGTGTGCTATTAATAGCGCCATTAATTGAAGCATTTAAAGAAAGTTTTCCAAAAGGTGTAGTCAATATTTTATTTGGGCGAGGTCGAGCAGTAGCATCACCAATAATGAAAACAGGAAAAGTAGATGTTTTGGCACTTATTGGTCATAGCTCTTCTGCAAATGCATTACAAGCATTACACCCCAAACAAAATAGGTTGCGTATGGTTTATGGTCTGGAAGCTAAAAATCCTGCTATTGTATTACCAGATGCAGATTTAAATCTTACGATTGAAGAATGCTTAACAGGAACACTTTCATTCAACGGACAACGTTGTACAGCTCTTAAAGTATTATATGTCCATGAAGCTATTATAGAAGAATTTAACAAACGTTTTTCTGAAAAAGTTGATGCTTTAAAATTTGGCAACCCATGGGATGATGGCGTTAAACTCACCCCTTTACCAGAACCCAATAAACCAGCTTACATACAAGAACTAATTGACGATGCTAAAGAAAAAGGGGCGAAAATCATGAATTCAAAAGGAGGTGACACAATCGATAATTACATTTTCCCTGCCGTATTATATCCTGTAACAACAGATATGCGTGTGTATGAAGAAGAACAATTTGGGCCATTAATTCCTGTAATTCCATTTTCAGATATTGAAGAGCCATTAGATGATATGGCGGCTTCAAATTATGGGCAGCAAGTGAGCTTATTTGGCAAAGACATAAAAACGCTAGCGCCATTAATTGACACTTTAGTAAATTTGGTTTGTCGTGTAAACTTAAACAGCGCTTGCCAGCGTGGACCTGATGTATATCCATTTACCGGTCGTAAAGACTCTGCGGTCTCTACATTAAGTGTTCATGATGCCTTACGCTCTTTTTCAATAAGAACTTTTGTAGCTTCAAAAGACAATGACTATAATAATGCTATTTTAAAGAATTTACTAGACTCTAAAGCTTCAAATTTTGTAAGTACAGATTATATTCTTTAAATAAAAGTCTTTATAAATGAGATATTTACATTTAGAAAGTCTATTATTTCGAAATTCGTAATTCTTTTAAAAATATTAATAGCACTATTGTGGGTAAAAATATTATATGTAGTTTAGTACCATGTTTATACCAAGACACAAATATAGAGCACCAAGACCCATAAGTCTAAATTTAGCAAAACGCCGACGCTAATTCTTTCACATAGCAACAAACTCTATAGTCATTTTTACTTTTATTGTGTATAACTCAAAATTTAAATATCATTTTCAAACTTTAATTATCCATTTAGATAATCCTAAAATGGTATCTGACTTTGTTTTCCGTCGCCCGTAAGGGTATTCTTCTATTTTTTAGAACTAAGGTGAGTCCGGTTCTACATTTAAAATCAAAATAAATTTTCACTCATTAAAATCCCTACAATGCAAATTATTATTGCAAATAAATCACATTGTATTTACGCAGAAACTATCTGTGAAACTATTGCTTTGGCGGCGAAAGACAGAGGTACTGGTATAGCTAAAAGAACACCTGAATATATTATTTCAAAAATGGAAAATGGTAATGCTGTCATAGCACTCGATGGCGAAAATTTTGCAGGATTTTGTTATATCGAAGCTTGGAATCACGGAAAGTTTGTTGCTAATTCTGGATTAATTGTACATCCATATTATAGAAACCAAGGACTTGCTAAGACAATTAAAAAAGTAATTTTTAAGCATTCTAGAACAAAATTTCCAAATTCTAAAGTCTTTAGTATTACCACAGGTTTAGCTGTTATGAAAATGAATAGCGAGCTTGGTTACAAACCAGTAACATTTTCAGAATTAACAGATGACCAATCTTTTTGGAAAGGTTGTCAAACCTGTAAAAATTATGATGTTTTAACAAGAACAGACCAAAAGATGTGCTTGTGCACAGGAATGCTTTATGATCCTATAAAAACCAAAGTCACTAAATCAGAGTCGCATAATTATGATAAAAAAGTATGGACAAGATTAAAAAATATTAAGCAATCCATATTCTTAAAAAAAGATAAAAAATGAAAAAATTAGTAATTGCATATAGTGGTGGTTTAGATACGTCATACTGTGCTGTAAGTTTAAGCAAGGCGGGGTTTGATGTTCATGCGGTAAGTGTCAATACCGGAGGTTTTAATAACGATGAAATTAAAAACATAGAAAGTAATGCTTATAAAATGGGTGTCGCAACATACAAAAATATTGATGCAGTAGGTTCTTATTATGAGAAAGTCATTAAGTATCTCATTTTTGGTAATGTTTTAAAAAACAATACTTATCCTTTATCAGTAAGTGCAGAAAGGATTATTCAAGCTATTGAGATTATTCAATATGCCAAAAGTATTAACGCAAAATATATTGCACATGGAAGTACGGGCGCAGGAAATGACCAAGTTAGATTTGATATGATTTTTCAAACCTTAGCGCCAAGCATAAAAATTATTACACCAATAAGAGACCATAAACTAACCAGACAGCAAGAAATAGATTATCTCATAGAACATGGAATTAATATGTCTTGGGATAAAGCAAAATATTCGGTTAATAAAGGACTTTGGGGAACTAGTGTTGGAGGCGAAGAGACTTTAACTTCAGAAAAGGCATTACCAGAATTAGCGTATCCTTCACAAATAAAAAAAGAAATTGACCAAAACATTGTACTAAATTTTAACAAAGGAGAGCTCGTTGCCGTAAATGGTAAGATAGATCAACCGCAACACTGTATAGAGTTGCTAAATGATATTGCTTCACAATATGCCATTGGTAGAGATATCCATGTAGGTGATACTATTATTGGTATAAAAGGACGTGTTGGTTTTGAAGCTGCAGCAGCATTAATTATTATAAAAGCGCACCATTTATTAGAAAAACATACACTTACCAAATGGCAATTACAACACAAAGATTATCTGTCTAGTTTTTATGGTATGCACTTACATGAAGGCCAATATCTAGATCCTGCAATGAGAGATATTGAATCCTTTCTTCAGAATAGTCAATCAAAGGTTTCTGGAAGTGTTTATGTCACTTTAAAACCCTATCATTTTACACTTGATGGCATCTCTTCGCCCAACGATTTAATGAACGCCAAATTTGGTAGTTACGGCGAAGAAAACAAAGGCTGGACTGCAGAAGAAGCTAAAGGTTTCATTAAAATTAATGGCAACCAGAATAAAATCTATCAACAAGTAAATGCAAGATTATGATTAAAGTTGGAATTATAGGAGGCGCAGGTTACACTGCAGGTGAGTTACTCAGATTATTACTAAACCACAAACAAGCAAGTATTGATTTTGTTTACAGCACATCGAATGCTGGTAATAAGATTTATAAAGTGCATCAAGACTTAGTAGGTTCATCTGAAATAAAATTCACAGACAAAATAAATACAAATGTCGATGTGGTTTTCCTGTGCTTAGGTCATGGAAATTCTAAATCATTCATAGATAACAATGAATTCTCAAAGCAAACAAAAATTATAGACTTAAGTCATGATTTTAGACTAGAAGCCCATAAAGTTTTCGACGGAAAAGCGTTTGTATATGGGCTGCCAGAACTCCAAAAAGAGGTCATTAAAAATGCTAATTATATAGCAAATCCAGGATGTTTTGCAACAGCAATTCAACTAGCATTATTACCATTGGTAGATTCAAATCTTATAAAAGACGACGTGCATATCAATGCAGTAACAGGAGCTACAGGAGCAGGTACATCATTATCTAAGACCACACACTATACGTGGAGAGATAATAATTTTTCGTATTACAAACCTTTTACACATCAGCACTTAGGAGAGATTAATCAAACGGTACATCAGCTACAGTCTACTTTTAATTCTGAAATATATTTCATGCCTAATCGTGGTAATTTTTCGAGGGGCATTTTTGCAACAGCATATACAAGTTATGATGGTACTCTAGAAGACGCTAAGGCACTTTACAAAGCCTATTATAAAGATGCGGCTTTTACATTTGTTTCACAGGAAACCATACATCTCAAGCAAGTTGTAAATACTAATAACTGTTTACTGCATTTACACAAACACAACAATAAACTTTTAATTACCAGCATTATTGATAATTTATTAAAAGGTGCTTCAGGGCAAGCCATACAAAACATGAACCTTATGTTTGATTTTGAAGAAACGGAAGGGCTAAACTTAAAAGCAAATTATTTTTAGAGTTTGAGGAAATACTAATCACTAAAAACTATATTATGAAAATAGCAATCATAGGCACAGGAAATTTAGGCAAGTCAATTGCAAAAGGATTGATTACCAATAATGCCATAACAACATTATACCTCACCAAACGTAATCTTAATGATATTCAAGATTTTGAAGGTTACAAAAATGTGATATTAACGACAGATAATATTAAAGCGGTAAAACAATCCGACATATTAATTTTTGCAGTTCAGCCAGCACATTTTGAACAGATATTAAATGACGTTAAACCTTACCTCAATGAAAATCATGTGCTGATTTCAACCATTACAGGTTATGTAATTCCAAAGATTGAAACTCAATTAGGAACGGATAAATTCATTATTCGTGCCATGCCAAATACAGCCATTGCTGTAGGTAAATCTATGACCTGTTTATGTAGTAACGAAAAGGGTAAAAAACGAGTAAAAATTGCAGAAGCCATTTTTAATAGATTAGGGCATACGCTAGAAATTCCAGAAGCACAAATGCAAGCAGCAACAGTGGTTTGCGCTAGCGGTATTGCTTTTTGGATGCGATTGATTAGAGCAACAACACAGGCAGCAATTCAATTAGGTTTTGATGCAAAAGAAGCACAAGAATTAGCGATGCATACTAGCGAAGGTGCTGCAAATCTTTTAATCACAAATGGCGATCATCCAGAAGAAGAAATAGACAGAGTTACCACACCAAAAGGTTGCACCATTACTGGGCTAAACCACATGGAACATAAAGGCTTAAGCTCGTCTTTAATCCAAGGTATGGTAGCATCATTCAATAAAATTAATACCATTAAAGAGGAACAGATATGAGTGTATTTAATGTCTATCCTTTATATGATATAACACCTGTAAGCGCCAAAGATGTTTACGTCTATGATGATAAAGGTGTGGCGTATCTCGATCTTTATGGCGGACATGCCGTCATTTCTATTGGGCATTCACATCCTAAATATGTGTCTGCAATTTCAAATCAGATTAAAAAATTAGGTTTTTACAGCAATGCCATTAAAAATCCACTACAAACTGAATTGGCCGACACATTAGAAGCTCTTTCAGGCTGCAACGACTATCAGTTGTTTTTATGTAATTCTGGTGCTGAGGCCAACGAAAATGGGTTGAAATTAGCCTCTTTTCATAATGGAAAATCAAAAATTTTGGCATTTAAAAATTCGTTTCATGGCAGAACATCTGCAGCGGTTTCGGCTACGGATAATCCAAAAATCGTTGCGCCTTTAAATGCACAGCAAGACGTCGATTTTGTTGCGCTAGGAGATTTAGAATCCGTTGAGACTGTTCTAAAAGCGAATGAAACGTGTGCCGTAATTATAGAATGCATACAAGGTGTTGGTGGATTAGATGAAAGTACTACAAAATTCTATCAAGGACTTGAAGCGCTTTGCAAGACATACAATACAGTATTAATTGCAGACGAAGTACAATCGGGGTTTGGCAGAACAGGAGATTTTTTTGCTTTTCAAAAACATAAGATTTCACCAGATATTATTTCTATAGCAAAAGGTATGGGAAATGGATTCCCAGTTGGCGGAATTTTAATTCATCCTTCAATAAAAGCGTCCTTTGGTTTATTGGGGACGACCTTTGGTGGCAACCATTTGGCATGCGCAGCAACACATTCTGTTTTAGAGGTTATAGAAGCCCAAAAACTCATGCAAAACGCATCAAGTATATCGGAGTATTTTTTTGAAAAGGCTAATGGTTTATCAAAGCTAAAAACTATTAAAGGCAGAGGTTTGATGCTTGGCTTAGAATTTGATTTCCCTATTTCAGAATTGAGAAAAAACCTCATTTTCAAGCATCAGATTTTTACTGGAGGCTCTAAAAATCCCAATCTCATTAGAATCCTTCCGCCGTTAACCGTAAAGAAACAACATATTGATAGCTTTTTTGAGGCTTTAGAGAAAGAACTTTTGTAAATGAAGAATTATATCAAAATAAAAGACATCCCCGATCTTTCAGAAACTATAAAGGAAGCCATTTTTCTAAAAATGAATCCCTTGGCAATTTCTAGTTTAGGAAAACATAAAACCTTAGTCATGCTCTTTTTTAATTCAAGTTTGCGAACGCGATTAAGTACTGAAAAAGCAGCAAAAAATCTTGGGATGACTGTGATGATTCTTAATATTAAGGATTCCTGGAGCTTTGAGTTTAAAGATGGTACGGTCATGAATATGAATACGTCTGAGCATATTAAAGAAGCTGCACAAGTCATTTCTCAATATGCAGATATTATAGCTGTTAGAGCATTCCCAACTTTAAAAGATAAACCCAAAGACGAGTCAGAATTTGTTTTAAACAGTTTCAAAAGGTACGCGACGGTTCCTATTATAAATATGGAATCTTCGATAGCACATCCTTTGCAAGCTTTGACAGATGCGGTGACCATTTCAGAATTATCAGAAAAGAAAACACCTAAAGTGGTATTATCTTGGGCACCTCATCCAAAAGCCTTGCCACAAGCGGTTGCTAATTCTTTTGTAGAGATAATGCAAAATTTGGATGTAGATTTAACCATTACACATCCTAAAGGATATGAACTAAATCCAGAAATCACAAAGCATACAAAGATAAGTTATAATCAAGATGACGCATTAAAAGACGCTGATTTTGTCTATGTAAAAAATTGGAGTAGCTACACTAATTACGGAAAAGTATTGAGCAAAGACTCTCATTGGATGATGACTAAAGAAAAATTAGGCAATGCCAAGTTTATGCACTGCCTTCCTGTGAGACGAAACGTGGTTGTTGAAGATGCGGTTTTGGATAGTGAACAATCTATAGTCATTCAGCAGGCAAACAATAGAACCTATGCTGCACAAGTAGTATTGAAGAACATTTTAGAAAATCTATAACATGGAAACACTAAAAGTTATAAAAATAGGAGGTAATATTATTGATGATAGCCAAGCATTGACTTCATTCCTAACTCAATTTGCACAACTTGAAGGTCAAAAACTATTAGTTCATGGTGGTGGAAAGTTAGCAACGCAGTTGGCAAATCAAATGAATGTGCCTGTAAACATCAATAATGGCAGGCGTATTACGGACGCAGAGACCTTAGACATTATTACCATGGTATATGCTGGGAAGATTAATAAAAATATTGTTGCTCAACTACAAGCAAACAGCTGTAATGCCATTGGGTTTTCGGGTGCTGATGGAAACACTATCGTATCTAAAAAAAGACCTATAAAACACTTGGATTATGGTTTTGTTGGCGATGTAAAACAAGTGAGTACAAATACGCTTAAAATACTTTTAGACAATGACATTACACCTATATTTTGTGCTATTACACATGATAATAAAGGACAGCTATTAAATACTAATGCAGATACCATAGCATCAGAATTAGCTATTGGTTTTGCAAAAGATTTTAAGGTCGAATTGTATTACTGCTTTGAAAAAAAGGGGGTTTTAAAAGATGTTTCGGATGATAACTCTGTTATTAAAAACATCAATACTCAAACCTACAAAACATTAATTACAGAAGGCATCATTACAGAAGGCATGTTACCAAAACTCAACAATTGCTTTCATGCTATAAACAAGAAGGTCAACAAAATTTGTGTCGGAAAATCAGAACTGCTTTTTTCAACAAACGCAACATATACAACTATTAAAAAATGATACAAAAATTAACCACAGAAGCGATAGTTTTATTGAAACAGTTAATAGAAACACCTTCTTTTTCCTCTGAAGAGGATAAGACCGCGTTATTAATTGAAGACTGGTTTAAGGCACATAAAATACCGTATAACCGTAACAATAATAATATATGGGCGACTAATAAACACTTTAATAAAAATAAACTAACGCTATTATTAAACTCTCATCACGACACCGTAAAACCTAATAATGGCTATACTAAAGATCCTTTTAAGGCTATAGTAGAAGACGGCAAACTGTTTGGTTTAGGAAGTAATGATGCTGGCGGATGTTTAGTCTCATTAATTGCAACATTTACCTATTTTTATAACAAGAAAGACCTTAACTATAATTTGGTCATTGTGGCTTCTGCAGAAGAAGAAAGTAGTGGTACTGATGGCTTAAACAGCATGTTATCTATTATTCCAAAAATAGATGTTGCTATTGTTGGCGAACCAACCTTAATGAAACTAGCTATCGCTGAAAAAGGTTTAATTGTTTTTGATGCTAAGGTCAAAGGCACTGCGAGTCATGCAGCACATCCAAATAAAGATAATGCCATTTACAAAACTATTGATGTTTTAAAGTGGTTTCAAGAGTACCAATTTGATAAAAAATCTCCGGTGTTAGGAGAAGTAAAAATGACAGTTACCCAGATTAATGCTGGAAAACAGCATAATGCCGTACCAAGCGAAGTTGAGTTGGTAATCGATGTTCGTGTTAATGACAAATATTCTAATAAAGAAATCGCTAAGATTCTTTCTGCAAAATCACCATGCACAAGCATAAAAGCACGCAGCTTACGATTAAATTCATCTTCGATACCATTGCATCATGAATTGGTACAAGCGGGTATAGAGCTTGGACAAGAGACTTATGGCTCACCAACACTCTCTGATCAATCTGTTTTGAGTTGTCCTTCTTTAAAATTAGGCCCTGGTGATAGTTCAAGATCCCATACAGCAAATGAGTATATTTATTTAAAAGAAATTAAAGAAGGAATTGACATATATATTAATTTATTAAAAAAGGTGTTATGAAATTGTGGGATAAAGGATTTTCAATAGATAAAAAAATAGAAGATTTTACTGTTGGGAATGACAGAGAGATAGACTTACACATAGCAAAGTACGATCTACAAGCATCCTTGGCACATGCTATCATGCTTAAGTCTGTTGGAATTATAACTTCGGAAGAATTAAAACAGTTAAAAAATGGTTTAGAAACCTTATCTGAATCCATAGATAATGGAAGTTTTGTAATTGAAGATGATTTTGAGGATGTACACTCAAAAATAGAACATGAGCTTACAAAAAACTTGGGAGAAGTCGGCAAAAAAATACATACAGCGCGATCTAGAAATGACCAAGTTTTGGTAGCGCTTCAGTTGTATTACAAAGAGAATCTTCAGCTCATTAAAAACAAAACAAAAACGTTTTTTGAAACCTTAGTATCCTTGGCAGAAACTCACAAATCAAAATTACTACCAGGCTACACACATTTGCAAGTAGCCATGCCATCGTCTTTTGGATTATGGTTTTCTGCTTATGCTGAATTACTGGTTGATGATGTTTATGTCCTAAATGCTATTTTAAAGATAGTAGACCAAAATCCATTAGGATCAGCTGCTGGCTATGGCAGTTCCTTCCCTATTGATAGGCATATCACTACAAAAGAGCTTCAATTTTCAACCTTAAAATATAATGTGGTTGCTGCCCAATTAAGTAGAGGAAAAAATGAGCGGGCCATCGCTAGTGCTTTGGGTGGTTTATGTAATACCAT
The DNA here is from genome assembly GCF_013042245.1 of Winogradskyella sp. Lineage (GTDB taxonomy): Bacteria > Bacteroidota > Bacteroidia > Flavobacteriales > Flavobacteriaceae > Winogradskyella. The sequence goes on from NZ_JABDQL010000038.1 coordinate 11,674, forward strand.
GGGTAGATTTGCAATGGACATATGCTTGTATATGAGTCAGAATTTTGGTTTTATCACATTCCCAGACGAATTAACTACAGGAAGCAGTATTATGCCACATAAAAAGAATCCTGATGTTTTTGAATTGATTAGAGGTAAGTGCAATAAAATTCAGGGCTTACATACAGAAATGTTATTAATCACTAATAATTTGCCTAGTGGCTATCACAGAGATTTTCAGTTATTAAAAGAGAATATTATCAACGCATTTGAAGATGTAAAAAACATACTTGATATTTTCAATGATGTAATTCAGCAAATTATAGTTAAAGATGTTGATTTTAATGATGAGAAATACAAATACATTTTTACAGTAGACAGTATTAATAATCTAGTCATTAGTGGTATGTCTTTTAGAGAAGCATATCAAAAAATAGGAAATAAAGTTCAAAACGACACTTATATGCCAGATTCAGGAAAAGAACATTCCCATATGGGAAGTATTCATAATTTATGTTTGGAAAAGATTAGGGCTAAGTTTCCAAAATAAAAAAATATGAGAACAAATATTTTTAAAACCTACACAGTTATTGAGATCCTACCAATTTCATGTAATTATAGTTTTATAATCCAACCAAATCACCGCCCCTATTTTTTGTTGCTAAATCAGATTTACCCATTAAGTAAATATCTACTTGACGTGCTGCTTCTCTACCTTCTGAAATTGCCCAAACAATTAAGGATTGTCCGCGTCTCATATCACCAGCAGTGAATATGTTTGGGATATTTGTTTGGTATTTTCCATAAGCAGCTTTATAATTAGAGCGTGCATCTGTTTCAATACCCAATTTATTGGCCAATGTAGATTCTGGACCTGTAAAGCCTAATGCCAATAATGCTAAATCACAAGGCCATATTTTTTCTGTACCTGCGATTTCAATTAATTTTGGATGCTCACCAGGAATCATTTTCCATTCTACATTTACCGTTTTTAAAGCGGTTAGTTTTCCGTTTTTGTCAGTTACAAATTCTTTGGTATTTATCAACCAGTTACGTTCAACACCTTCTTTATGAGATGATGATGTCTTTAGTTGTAAAGGCCAATATGGCCATGGAGTTGTTGGAGAACGATGACCAGGTGGCTTAGGCATAATCTCAAAATTGACAACCGATTTGGCGCCTTGACGATTAGATGTACCTATACAATCCGAACCTGTATCTCCACCTCCAATTACAATAACGTTTTTATCTGTTGCCAATACTTGATTTTTTATTTCCTGACCAAAAACAACTTTGGTTTGCTGGGTTAAAAAATCCATGGCTTGTACTACACCATTAGCATCAATACCTGGAGTTGGCAAACTTCGTCTTTGGCTTGCTCCACCGCAAAGCACCACAGCATCAAACCCTTTTAATTCTTCGACATCATAATTAACACCAACATTAACATTGGTTTTAAATACAATACCTTCGGCTTCTAAAATGGCTAAGCGACGATCAATAATTTCTTTTTCCATTTTAAAGTTTGGAATACCATAGCGCAATAAGCCACCTATTGAGTCGTCACGTTCAAAAACAGTAACGGCATGACCTGCTCTGTTAAGTTGTTGTGCAGCTGCTAAACCTGCTGGCCCAGAACCTACAATGGCAATAGTTTTTCCTGTTCTAATCATAGGCGGCTGTGGTTTAATCCAGCCTTCTTTAAAGGCACGTTCTACAATGTTTTTTTCAATATTTTCTATAGATACTGGGTCTTCAATAATACCTAATACACAAGATTGCTCGCATGGCGCAGGGCATAATCGTCCTGTAAACTCTGGAAAATTATTTGTAGAATGTAAAATCCATGATGCTTTTTGCCATTCGCCTTGATGCACCATATGGTTAAAATCTGGAATTAAGTTCCCAAGTGGACAACCGCTATGGCAAAATGGTATGCCACAATCCATACATCGTGAGCCTTGCTTGGTTAGCTCTTTTTCAGATAATGGCACAGTAAATTCATTATAATGCTTAACACGATCCTTTACAGGTGTGTAATTCTCTTCTTTTCTTTCAAACTCTTTAAAACCTGTTACTTTTCCCATAATCCTATACTGTTTCTAATGTTTCAACCAATTGCTCTTCGGTCTCCAAACGCTTTAACGCACGTTTGTACTCTGTTGGCATTACTCTTACAAAATGGCTTAAACTCGTTTCCCAATTCTTTAGTATTGCAGCGCCTTTTTTACTGCCTGTGTATGCTACATGTTTTTTAATCAATTCCTTTAAATCATTAGCATCATCGGTAGTTATCTCTTCAAAGGCTATGGTTTCTGTATTACATAATCCGTTCACAAATTTATTTTCAGGGTCATATACATAAGCAATGCCTCCACTCATGCCAGCTGCAAAATTTCGACCTGTTTTACCAAGAACAACTACTTTACCACCAGTCATGTACTCACAACAATGATCACCAACGCCCTCGACAACTGCTGTTGCTCCAGAATTTCTTACCGCAAAACGCTCGCCTGCAATACCATTGATATAGGCTTGTCCTTCAACGGCACCAAACAAACAAACATTCCCGACGATGATATTATGTTCTGCTTGGAAGTCTGCTTTTGCTGGTTTTTTTACAATTAATTTTGCGCCTGATAACCCTTTCCCAAGATAATCGTTAGTGTTTCCTTCGAGTGTAAAACTTAGTCCATGCGCTCCAAAAGCACCAAAGCTTTGACCTGCAGAGCCTTCGAAATTGATATTTAAAGTATCTTCTGGCAGCCCTAAATGCCCATATATTTTTGAAATTTCATTACTTACAATAGCGCCAACGGTACGATTGGTATTTTTTATTGGGTACGACAAGCTCATTTGCTCTTTTCTATACAACGCACGATGCGAATCTTTAAGGATTTTGAAATCTAAAACATTGTCCAAATTATGATCTTGCTTTTCGGTATTTTTTACAGTCATCTGCTTATACTCCGCTGGTCTGTGTAATATTGATGATAAATCTAAGCCCTTTGCTTTATAATGTTTAATGGCTTTATTTGCATTTATTTTATGGGTTTGTCCTATCATTTCGGCCATACTTCTAAACCCTAATTCTGCCATTATACCTCTTAACTCTTCTGCGATATAATAGAAGAAATTAATCACATGTTCTGGCGTTCCTTTAAAGTTTTTACGCAACTCTTTATCTTGAGTTGCTATACCAACAGGGCATGTGTTTAAATGACATTTTCGCATCATTATACATCCTGAAGCTACCAAAGGCGCCGTAGCAAACCCGAATTCTTCAGCACCTAATAACGCAGCAATAGCGACATCTCTACCCGTTTTTAATTGCCCATCGCACTCTACAACAATTCTACTTCTTAAGTTGTTAAGGACTAAGGTTTGTTGCGCCTCTGCTAAACCAAGTTCCCATGGTAATCCTGCATGTTTTAACGATGTTAAAGGAGAGGCTCCTGTTCCTCCATCATATCCAGCAATTAATACCACATCTGCTTTTGCTTTTGCAACTCCAGCGGCTATTGTACCTACACCTACTTCTGAAACTAATTTTACATTAATCCTGGCATCACGATTGGCATTTTTTAAATCGTAGATTAATTGTGCCAAATCCTCAATAGAATATATATCGTGATGTGGTGGTGGCGAAATTAACCCTACAAAAGGTGTTGAGTTTCTTGCGGCTGCAATCCAAGGTAATACTTTTTCTCCTGGTAGCTGACCTCCTTCTCCAGGCTTTGCGCCTTGAGCCATTTTTATTTGTATCTCCTTTGCATTTGTTAAGTAATGGGACGTTACACCAAAACGCCCTGAAGCGACTTGTTTTATAGCTGAATTTCTACTATCACCATTGCTATCTGGTTGAAAGCGATTTCGGTCTTCACCTCCTTCGCCCGAATTCGATTTTCCTCCAATTCTATTCATAGCAATAGCTAAATTTTCGTGAGCTTCACGAGAAATTGAACCATAAGACATTGCTCCTGTTTTGAAACGTTTTACGATTTCGGTCCATGGTTCTACTTCTTCTATAGGAATGGGGTCGATATTATTAAACTCAAACAAACCGCGAATAGTCATTAAGTTTTTTGATTGCTCATTGATGTTTTTTGCATAAACATCATAACTTTTTTGATCACTCAATCTAACCGCTTGCTGCAATTTTGCCACCGTTGTAGGATTAAATAGATGACGCTCTCCATTGCGTCTCCATCTGTACTCTCCACCAATATTTAAGCCTAAACGTTTATCTATCTGTTTGTCTGGATAGGCATATTTATAACGCTTATCTATCTCTTTTTCGATTTCATATAAACCAATACCTTCAATTCTCGAGGTCGTATATGGAAAATATTTTTCTACAAACTGTGAATTGAAACCCACGATTTCAAATATTTGAGAACCTCTATACGAGCGTAATGTCGAGATTCCTATTTTATTCATCACTTTTAAAATCCCTTTACCTATAGCTTTGTTAAAATTATCAACGGCTTGCTGCTCATCCATATTAGTAATGAAGCCATCCTTTACTTGCGCCCTAATAATTTCATTTACCATATAAGGATTTACAGCACTAGCACCATAACCAAATAAAGTGGCAAAATGATGTGGTTCACGTGGTTCGGCAGATTCTATAATGATATCAAAATACGACCGCTTACGTAAACGGTTCATTTGATGGTTTACATAAGAACAAGCTAATAGCGGCGGAATAGGTGCTTTCTCTTTACTAACGCCTCTATCTGATAAAATAATAATATTAGTCTTGCGCTCTAAGGCTTTTTCAATTTGAACAATAATGTTATCTAAAGCATCTTCAAGCCCATTAAGCCCTTTATTTTTAGGGTATAACATTTCGATAGTTTCAGCTTTAAAGCTTTCAATTGAGATGTGGCGTATTTTTTCTAAATCGTCATTTGAAATAACCGGATTCTGAATTTTTAACTTTCGGCATTGACGTTCTGTTATACTAAAAATATTTCTATCCTTACCTAAGGATAAACTTATATCTGTTACAATTTCTTCTCTAATACCATCTAACGGTGGATTTGTAACCTGAGCAAATAATTGTTTGAAGTAATTAGAAATTAATTGCGGTTTGTTAGACAATACCGCCAAAGGCGTATCAGTTCCCATAGAGCCTAGAGCTTCTTTAGCTTTTAGCGCCATTGGAGTAATGACTTCTTGTATGTCTTCAAACGTGTAGTTAAATAAACGTTGTCTTGTTTTGATGTCTAGGGTTTCTACAGGGCAACTTTTTCCTGTATAGGGAATATCTTTAAGATGTAGTCTTGTTTTATCTAACCATTTTTGGTAGGGTCTATCTTTGACGATTTTACTTTTAATTTCTTCGTCATTAATAATTCGTCCTTGATTCATATCTACCAAAAACATTTTTCCTGGCTCTAAACGTCCGTGGGTTTCTACATCTTCTGGGGCAATATCTACCACTCCAATCTCTGAGGACATAATGAGTTTACCACTTTTGGTCACTGTATACCGTGATGGTCTTAATCCATTTCTATCTAGTAGAGCACCAATATAATTTCCGTCTGTAAAAGGTACTGAAGCAGGACCATCCCAAGGCTCCATAATACAGGCATTATACTCATAAAACGCCTTGCGTTCTGGAGACATGGTTTTGTGTTTTTCCCAAGCCTCAGGAATCATCATCATCATAACTTCTGGCAATGTGCGGTCGGTATGTGTTAATAGTTCGACCACCATATCCATGGATGCAGAATCTGATTTCCCAGGTAAAATAATAGGAAATAACTTATCTATTTGTGGACCGAAAACATCACTCTTCATGATTTCTTCCCTAATACGCATCCGGCTTACATTACCTCTAAGGGTATTAATTTCACCATTTTGACACATAAACCGAAATGGTTGTGCCAACTCCCAAGTAGGCATTGTATTGGTCGAAAAACGTTGGTGCACCAAAGCTAATCGCGTGACCAAATCATCTTCCTGTAAATCCTTATAGTACCGTCCTATATCTTCTGGCATAATAATACCTTTGTATATAAGCGTGTTCATAGATAAACTCGATACATAAAAGTATGAACTCTGAGACATTTTAGAATGTCTAACGGTATGCTCCGTTATTTTACGTGCTGCGTAGAGCTTGGCATTAAACTCTTTTTCGGAGACTTCATTAGATTTTCCGACAAAAATCTGCTCTATATTGGGTTCTGAAGCTAAAGCTATATCGCCTAGTTGTGTAGAGTCTACAGGTACCTCTCTCCAACCAATTACTGAAAGTCCTTGAGCAATTATCTCTTTTTCAAAAGTGGCTTTACAAAAATTATACTGATTGCTGTTTTTTGGTAAGAACACCATCCCTACGGCATACTTGCCTTTTACAGGTACTTTAAACCCACAAACTCTTTTAAAATAAGCGTGCGGAATATCTATTAATAAGCCTGCTCCATCTCCTGTTTTTCCATCTGCACTAACGCCTCCACGATGCTCTAGTTTGACCAAGATTTCTAAAGCATCATGAATAATTTGATTTGTTCTTTCTCCTTTGAGATTACAGATAAATCCTGCCCCACAATTTTCATGTTCAAATTCTGGTAAATAAAGTCCTTGTTTCTTCAGCATAAATCAATAAGGTTTTTAAGGTTTTTTAGACCATATTAAAACTCTAATATAATGGCATCATTTTGATTAAAAAAAAAGCAGAAACACTTTTCTCAAATCGATAATATTGTACTTTTTAATTGAAAGAATGGTAATTATGTGGTAAAAAATCGCAAATAACTCAATAAAAAATCTCCATCATAAAATTCAAAATATTACGAAAACGTTTGCGAAATATGCTTTTTGTTAAAGAAAATTCTGAAAATTACATAAAATTCTGAAAATTACATAAAATTTGAATTACAGATTTATCAAAATAATCTAAAAAAAAAAATAACCCTACATTTTTTAGGGTAAAAAATAAAATATTCATAAAAATCATATTTATACACCTATTTTTTTGTGGGTATAAAATCAGTTTATATAGATTTGACCCGAACTAATTAATTATAATTTATGAAACATTTATTTACAATTTTATTTTTAGCAACTTCATTTTTTATGGTTGCACAAGAAGGCGAAGACAAAGAAGAAAAAAAGTTTTCTTTAAGTGGTAGTATTGATGGGTATTTTCAAACCTATATAACTGCTCCTGATGATAATGCTCCTGCTTTTGGAACTGCATTTGCAGACCAATCTGGTTTTGCAATAGGTATGGGAAATCTCATTGCTAGTTATGAAAGCGGCAAAGTAGGTGCCGTTTTAGATTTGGTTGTTGGACCGAGAGGTGAAGGCGCTACTTTCAATTCTGATATTGTTGATGGTATCGTAAACCAAGCTTATGTTTATTGGAATGTCTCCGATAAAACAACCTTAACCTTTGGTAGATGGAACACATTTTTAGGCTATGAGGTTATCGCACCTGCTGCAAACTTTAATTATAGTACGTCTTATTTATTCTCTAGCGGGCCATTTTCTCACTTGGGTTTAAAAGCTGATTTTGCTATATCTGAAGATTTTAGTTTAATGTTGGCAATTACTAATCCATGGGATACTAATGACACTTCTGCAACAGGCGAGTATGCTTATGGCGCTCAATTAGGATATAAGGAGCAATATCTAAATCTTTATTACGATAGTGGTAACAATGGTGGTTTAGGGTTTGAAATCGATTACACCGGTGGTTTTGATTTATCAGATGATTTCTTTTTAGGAATTAATGCGGCGTATAACGATAATGACGGTTCTGGTTTTTATGGGGCTGCGTTGTATCCGCAATTAACAACTTCTGAGTCTTTTGCTATTGGTTTAAGAGGCGAATATTTTTCTTTACATGGTGATGCAGACGACCAACCAAATGTTTTTGCAACGACATTAACAGGTAGCTACACGGTTGATAATCTTATCATCAAACCAGAGGTAAGATTAGATAGCTGGTCAAACAGTGAACCATACTTTGACAATGATGGCTTAGCATCTGATAATTTAGCTGCATTTACAGTAGCGGCTATATATACATTTTAATTTTAGACTAACTAACACATAATTATTATGACTGATAATTTTTTAACTATTTTACCAAATCTTATCGCCTTACAAGATACCGTTGCTGCAACAACTAAAGATATTGAAGATGCTGTATCTGCGATAAATGGTGATTTCGGAATGTTATGGATGCTTTTATCTGGTATTTTAGTATTCTTTATGCAAGCAGGATTTACTCTTGTAGAATCTGGTATGACACGTTCAAAAAACGCTGTAAATATTGCCATGAAAAACTTACTGGATATTTGTGTAGGTTCACTTACTTATTGGATTATTGGGTATTCTTTAATGTATGGAGACACAACTAACGGCTGGTTCTTTTTCAAGGGGTTATTTCACGGAGAAGGTGCCGACTTGTTTTTTCAAACTATGTTTGCTGCTACCGCAGCAACTATAGTATCTGGAGCTATTGCAGGCAGAACTAAATACTCTACATACGTAATATTCTCGGTAGTAATGACTGCACTTATTTATCCTATCGCAGGTGGATGGGAATGGAATGGTGGCTGGTTAAACGATACTGAAGGTATTATGCCAGCGGAATTCATTGACTTTGCAGGATCGTCAATTGTACACTCTGTTGGCGGATGGGCTGCTTTAGTTGCTGCTGTATTAGTAGGTCCACGTATTGGAAAATTTGTTGATGGAAAAGTAATGCCAATTCCAGGTCATAACCAAATTTTGGCTACTCTTGGTGTTTTTATCCTTTGGTTAGGATGGTTTGGATTTAACGGTGGTTCTCAACTCGCTTGGGGTGGCGCTGATGCTATTGCAGCATCAAATGTAGTATTAATAACAAATTTGGCTGCTGCAGCTGGTGGTCTAGGTGCTCTAATCACAACTTGGATTTGGTATGGAAAACCACACTTAGCTCAAACCTTAAATGGTGTTTTAGCTGGGTTAGTGAGTATTACTGCTGGCTGTGGTAATATGTCTTATGAAGGTGGTGCTTTAGCTGGTTTGATTGGAGGTATAATCGTTGTATTCTCTATTGAATTTATTGAAAAGAAACTTAAAGTTGATGATGCTATTGGAGCTGCATCTGTACATGGAGTTGTCGGTGTATGGGGAACAATTGTAATAGGCCTTTGGGGAGTTGATGGAGATACTGCTATTGGTCTGTTTAATGGTGGTGGTGCTGCCCAACTTGGAGCACAGTTTATAGGGGCTTTTGCATATGCCGTTTGGGCAGTCGGATTGTCTTGGATTATTTTATTTACCTTAAAGAGAACTCTTGGATTACGTGTAAGCAAAGAAGTTGAAGAAAGAGGATTAGATCTTTCTGAGCATGGCACAATTGCTTACCCTGGTAAACGTAATAGAGGAGGAGAAGAAGACGAAGAAGATTAAACCAAAATCATGTATTCTCAATACACTTAATTAATAAATTAAGTGGTTGAAAAAAGCCTCCTTAGCTCTCGAGTTAAGGAGGTTTAATTTTACTTAGGTTATTATTAGATTAATTTTCTCATTTAAAACAGTAAGGGTTCTAAATACTTTAGCCCCTTAATAGTTCAGAGTGATATATTAAATTTAAAACTAGAATTGGTGTCATTATACAAATAATGCAACTAGATATTATATCTAATTTTTTGGTTAATCTCAGTAGTTAAATAATTGTAGATTGCCCTAAGTGAATATTTTTGAAATTTATATTGGTGTCTTTAGGATTAAAGATGAAGTCTTCAATAAACTCACCTACTCTAGTCGTTGATACATAATCATATTGATCATTAATATCTGGTGTAGTAATACTTAGTTTTAATGATTTTTCTACCGCCAATCTAATTAACTCCGCTTCCCTGTGTAACTCAAAATGATCTAATAACATTGCTGCCGACAAAACAGACGCTATTGGATTAGCAATTCCTTTTCCTGTGGCTTGTGGGTAAGATCCATGAATAGGCTCAAACAAGGCAAATTTTTCACCAACTGAAGCTGACGCCAATAATCCTATAGAACCCCCTATAACACTAGCTTCATCACTAATAATATCTCCAAACATATTTTCGGTCAAAATTACATCAAACTGTTTTGGGTTTAAAATTATTTGCATGGCCGCATTATCTACAAATAAGAACTCTAATTCTACATCATTATATTGTTTTGAGATTTCTGTTACCACTTTCCGCCATAACCTAGAACTTTCTAATACATTGGCTTTATCCACCAACGTCACTTTATGGCTTCTTGCTTGTGCTGCCTTAAATGCTAAATGCGCTATACGTTCTATTTCTTCACTTGAGTAGACACATAGGTCTGAGGCCGTATTGCCATCTTCACTCAATTGTTTTTCTCCAAAGTAAATCCCTCCAGTTAGTTCTCTATAAATAGATATATCTGTTCCTTTGATGACGCTTTTTTTTAAAGGTGATTTTTCCAACAAGGTTTCATAAGCTTTTACTGGTCTTATATTAGCAAATAACCCAAGTTCTTTCCTTAATTTTAAAAGCCCTTGTTCGGGACGGATTTTTGCAGAAGGATTATTATCGTATTTAGGATGCCCTATAGAACCAAATAATATAGCATCTGAAGATTTACATAAATCTAAAGTATTTTCAGGCAATGGATTATTGTGCTTGTCTATGGCTACAGCACCAACATCTGCTGTTGTAAATTTAAAATTATGATTGAATTCTGAAGCAATAGCCTTTAAAGCCTTAATGGCCTGATCTGTTACTTCCGGACCTATGCCATCTCCTGGCAATACAGCAATATTTAATTTCATATTATTTCCTGTGAAAGTAGGAATCACATCCCGCTCTCAATTAATTATTAATTTATTTTATTCTAAATCTTCTGCTTTTTTTTGGTGATTTTATCAACCCAATTATACTTTTATTCAATACGCAGACTATATTTTGTTTCTTTATCATAAGCTTTCTGAACACTCCTGCATTCGGTCCAAAAATTAATGTTTGTTAGTTTTTGCATTTTCAGTTTTTTAAACTCATTTTGAATTTTCATATTGCAGCACTTTATTAAAATAAAAATGCAATTGTTCATGAGAAAGTAATTTATCACTTTCTTTAAATACCCAAGAAAGATGAGTAAAAAAATCAACTATACCTTTTAAATCTTTATATTTCTGGATATTATTACACTCCTCTAAAGAGACATTACTAGGTTGTATCTCTATGTCATAAGTAAAGAATGCATAGTCATATACTTCTAGGTTTGCAGTACCTCTAAAATCTTTCCAAGTTAATCTATTCTTTAACCATTAAATCGCATTTTTGAGCTTTTAAAATTTGTTATTACGCATAATACTATTGTTAAAACCCATCTAGGAATTTTTTTATCTACTGGCTAATACTACTAATTAGTAATTTTTTTGAGCTTCAAAAGCTTTAATTTGTGTTTTATGATTAACAAGGTAATCGATATCATCGTAGCCATTAATTAAACATGTTTTTTTGTAATCATCGATTTCAAAATTTTCATAAGCGTCATAACCTAATACAGAAATGGTTTGCCTTTTGAGATTAACTTCAATTTGCGTCTGTGGATTAGAGATAATCTTGCTCATTAAGTCACTTAAAAATATATCTGTAACTTGTACTGGTAACAAGCCATTATTAAGTGCATTTCCTTTAAAAATATCTGCAAAAAAACTAGAGACCACCACTTTAAATCCATAACCAACAATCGCCCATGCGGCATGTTCTCTACTAGATCCACATCCAAAATTATTACCAGCAACTAATATACTACCAGAATAGCTTGAGTCATTAAAAACAAATTCTGGATTTTCGGAACCATCTTTATGATATCTCCAATCTCTAAACACCTGGTCTCCAAACCCTTTCTTATCTGTAGCTTTTAAAAATCGTGCGGGTATAATCTGATCGGTGTCAACATTCTCAATATTCAACGGAATTGCAGTAGACTTTAATGTTGTAAACTTCTCCATTAATTTAAATATTTTGTAATATCAATTATTTTTCCTTCCACTGCTGTTGCCGCAGCAACAAGGGGACTTGCCAATATGGTTCTAGATCCTTGTCCTTGACGTCCTTCAAAATTTCTGTTTGATGTAGATACACAATATTGACCTTGTGGTATTTTATCGTCATTCATTGCCAAACAGGCAGAACAACCTGGCTGACGTAATTCAAATCCTGCTTCATCAAAAACAGTTTTTAAGCCCTCCTCTATAATCTGAGCTTCTACTTGTTTACTCCCTGGTACTAGCCATGCGGTGACATTATCTGCTTTTTTCTTTCCTTTAATAAATTTGGCGGCTACTCTAAAATCTTCAATTCTAGAATTAGTGCAGCTTCCAATAAATACAAAATTTATAGGTTTGTTAATTAAGCGCTCACCTGCTTCAAAATTCATGTACTCTAATGCCTTTTTAAACGACGGTGTTTCATCTGCTGGTATTGTTTCAGAAATTTTAATTCCCATACCTGGATTGGTTCCGTAGGTTATCATAGGCTCAATATCTGCTGCATCAAAATGATATTCTTTATCAAAGTTTGCACCTTTATCTGTAGGCAATGTCTTCCAATACGCTACTTTATTTTCAAAATCTTTGCCTTTTGGTGCAAATTTTCGGTCTTTTACATATGCAAACGTCGTTTCATCGGGTGCAATCATACCTCCTCGAGCTCCCATTTCTATACTCATATTACATACAGTCATACGACCTTCCATACTCATGTCTTCAAAGACATTTCCTGCATACTCACAGAAATATCCTGTTCCAGAATTGGTTCCTAATTTTGAGATGATATAAAGAATAACATCTTTTGGCAAGACCCCTTTCTTTAATTTTCCATTAACGCTAACCCTTAAGCTTTTTGGTTTGGTGAGTAACAAGCACTGGCTGGCAAAAACTTGTGCCACCTGACTTGTTCCTATACCAAATGCTATAGCACCAAAGGCACCGTGAGTTGAGGTATGACTATCACCGCAGACCATGGTAGAACCTGGCTGTGTCACCCCCAACTCTGGAGCCATGACATGGACAATTCCATTATATTGATGTCCTAACTCATATAATGTAATATTGTTTTTTTTACAGTTTTTAGAAAGCTGCTCTAGTTGTTGCCTAGAGAGCGGATCTCTAACTGGTTGATCTTGATTTAAAGTCGGTGTATTATGATCTGCAGTAGCTACAATTTGGTCTGGTCTAAAAATAGGAATTCCACGATCTTCTAATTCATTAAAAGCTTGCGGACTGGTTACCTCGTGGATTAAATGCTTATCTACATACAAAATCTGTGGCCCATTATCATCTACACTACTGACCACATGAGCATCCCAAACTTTATCGAATAATGTTTTTTTACTCATTTATGCGATTATTTCATTGTAGACTTTACTAGTTTCGATAATTTGATGAATATCATTATCGTCTATCTCTTTTTTTCTATCTGCAAATCTTAAAAAATTTGCATATATTTCATCTAATTGCAATTTCGTTAATTCGTAACCAACTTTCTTTGCTCTATAAGCTAAGGCTGCACGTCCACTTCTGGCTGTTAATACAATGGCAGATTCAGTAACACCAACATCTTTTGGGTCTATTATTTCGTAAGTCTCCCGATGTTTAATTACCCCATCTTGATGAATCCCTGAGCTATGTGCAAAGGCATTTGCTCCAACTATTGCTTTATTGGGTTGTGTATAAATACCCATGCTATCACTGACCAATTGACTCATGCCATAAAGCATCGATGTATTAACATTTGTGTCTAAATTTAAGTAAGGATGCTGTTTTAACACCATGACCACTTCTTCTAATGCTGTATTACCCGCACGCTCACCAATACCATTAATTGTACATTCAATTTGTCTAGCACCATTAATCACTCCTTCTATAGAATTTGCTGTTGCCAAACCTAAATCGTTATGACAATGACATGATAATATAACTTTTTCAATACCTTTTACATTTTCTTTTAGATATTTAATTTTTGCACCATATTCGCTAGGTAAACAATAACCCGTTGTATCGGGAATATTTAGAACTGTTGCACCAGCTTTAATTGCTGCTTCACAGACTCTAGCCAAATAATGATTCTCTGTTCTACCAGCATCTTCGGCATAGAACTCTACATCTTCGACAAATGACTTAGCGTATTTTACGGCAGCATAAGCACGCTCTAAAACATCCTCTTGTGTGGTTTTAAATTTATGAACAATATGCAATTCTGAAGTGCCTATCCCTGTATGAATCCTAGGTTTAACTGCATATTTTAATGCCTCAGCTGCTACTTTAATATCATTTTCTACTGAGCGTGTTAATCCACAAACTGTAGCATTTTTGACAATTTTTGAAATAGCTTTTACCGACTTAAAATCCCCTGGACTAGAGACAGGAAACCCTGCCTCAATGACATCCACACCGAGAGCATCTAGCTGTTTTGCAATGACAACTTTCTGTTCTGTATTTAATTTACAACCTGGAACCTGCTCTCCGTCACGAAGTGTTGTATCAAAGATTTTTACATTGTTATTTGACATATATCAAAATATAGTTTAGTATTGCTTAACGAAGTTAAATTTTGAAATTGTCTCAATGACTAAACTTTATTTATGTATTACGATGTTCAAAACCATAATTAGATTATAACACATTGCTTTACAGATAAATACCCTATTTTCCTGTTGATAACTAAAGACCAAAAAGATAATTTATTTTTACTCATAAAGTCTCTAACAAAGTCTGAAAAACGACAATTTAAGCTGTATGTAGGAAGACTCGTTGTAAATTCTGATTCTAAATTTTTGAATTTATTTAACCTTCTGGATAAGGCAAAGATTTATAATGAGGCATCAATATTAAAGAGTGGGATTGTAAAAAAACAACAGCTTGCCAATATTAAGGCGCATTTATACAAACAAATTTTAATTAGCCTTAAACTAAATCCCTCTCATCAAAATGTACGCTCTCAAATTAGAGAACAATTAGATTTTGCTTCGATACTATATCATAAAGGGTTATACAAACAAAGTCTAAAAATTTTAGACAAAGCAAAAGAACTAGCCATCTCTAATGAAGAAAAAAATATGGCTTTTGAAATTGTGGAATTAGAAAAAATAATTGAAACTCAATACATAACCAGAAGCATAAGTAATCGCGCGGATGAATTAGTGGTTCAGGCAAAAGAATTTAGTACACTTAATGTAATTGCATCAAAGTTATCTAATCTATCGCTTCAGCTATACAGTATAATGCTAAAAACGGGCTATGTAAAAAATGAAGAAGAACGCAAAAAAATAACCGCTTATTTTCAAAATAGACTTCCAAAAATTGATATCAAAACTATTGGTTTTAGAGAAAAATTATGGTTTTACAAGGCGCACCTTTGGTACAATTTTTTAATCCAAGATTTTCTAAATTGTTACAGATACTCCTCTAAATTAGTGGATTTGTTTTATGAAAACCCTAAGATGATAAATCTTAATCCTGTTTTTTTCTTAAAGAGCAACAATTATCTTCTAGAATCCATTTTCTTTTTAAGAAAAAAACCAAAATTTGTTGAGAAACTCAATGAATTAAAAATTACCGTAAACAACGCTAACTTTATAAAAGACCAAAACGTCTCTACCTTAGTGTTTTTGTATACTAATTTTCATAACATCAATCAACATTTTATAGATGGTAGTTTTGAAGATGGGTTAGCGATAATTCCGCAAATTGAAAAAGATTTGGAGTTATTTAATAATCGGATTGACCCACATCATAAGATGATTTTCTATTACAAATTTGCAAGTTTGCAATTTGGTGCAGGTAATAATTTAACATGTATTGATTACTTGAGTAGAATTATCTCCAACAAATCACTTTCTATGAGAGAAGATCTCTTATGTTTCTCTAGACTTCTTAATCTTGTAGCGCATTATGATGAAGGTATAGATTATCATTTAGAAGCTTTATTAAAAAGCACTTACAAATTTCTGATAAAAATGAACGACTTGCATGAAGTCCAAAAAGAAATGATAAAATTTATTAGAGGACTTCAAGATATTTATCCTCACGATTTAAAAAACGCATTCAAAGATTTATTAGAAAGACTTAAGGTCTATGAAGACCATCCTTACGAGCGTAGAGCCTTTTTATATCTTGATATAATATCTTGGTTAGAAAGCAAAATTGAAAACAAATCTGTAGGTGAAATTATTAAGAATAAGTATTTGTCAAAAAACATGATATAATTTATAGAATCTCATAAAAATTTAAAAAAAACAAAAATAAATTTGGATATTAAAGATTTGTGTTGCAATATTTACTCTTACAAAGTTCAAAAACTTACTGAAATGTTATCAAGAAAGGTGGAGGGAATAGACCCGCTGAAGCCTTAGCAACCCTTAGATTTACTAAGAAGGTGCTAAATTCTACTTGAAGGTGTAAGTCATTTTTTGCATATTCGGATAGATAACTCAAGCCTAATTACTCATCTGTAATTAGCATTTTCTTTATAACATTTTTCTATTAAGTACGCTTCTTAAGAAGCTTATTTGACTTTTGGTTTAATTTATTTTAATTCAAAAAACTTAGAAAAATGAGCACACAAAAATTCGCAACCAAAGCGTTGCACGCAGGACACGATGTTCAAAACAATGGAGGAACAAGAGCCGTTCCTATTTATCAATCGACAGCATACGTCTTTAACGATTCTGACCACGCTGCTAATCTTTTTGCTTTAGCCGAAACTGGTAATATTTATACCAGAATTAACAACCCTACAAACGATATTCTAGAGCAACGCCTAGCAGCTTTAGAAGGAGGTATTGCAGCGGTTGTAACAGCTTCTGGAACTTCAGCAGTTGCAACATCATTACTTACATTACTAAAAGCCGGTGATCATATTGTTGCCTCTAGCAGTTTGTACGGAGGAACATACAATTTACTAAGCGTAACACTACCTAGGCATGGTATTACGACAACATTTGTAGATCCATCCAATCCAGAAAATTTTAATAAAGCTGCTCAAGAAAATACCAGAGCATTTTTTATTGAATCTTTAGGAAATCCAAAGCTAGATGTCTTAGATATAGAAGCTATTTCGAAAGAGGCCAAAGCATACAAAGTTCCTTTAATAGTAGATAATACCGTAGCTACTCCATACCTTTTAAACCCAATTGAGTATGGTGCTAATATTGTTATTCATTCATTAACAAAATACATCAATGGTAACGGTACAGCATTAGGTGGAGTGATTATCGACGCGGGTACTTTTGACTGGACAAATGGTAAATTTCCAGAGTTCACAGAGCCATCAGCTGGTTATCACGGATTAGTTTATAGTGAAGTATTAGAAGCCGCGGCTTTTATCGCTAAGGTAAGAATCGAAGGATTACGAGATTATGGCGGTGCTTTAAGCCCTTTTAATGCTTTTCAAATTATACAAGGATTAGAAACGCTAGAACTACGGGTTAAAAAGCATAGCGAAAATGCTTTAGAATTGGCTAAATGGTTGCAAGAACAATCTGAGGTTACTTGGGTAAATTATCCAGGATTAGAGTCCAGTAATTATAAAGCTTTGGCTAATAAATACCTACCAAAAGGACAAAGTGGAATTGTAACTTTTGGCGTAGAAGGCGGTTATGAAGCAGCAAAAATTATTGCAGACAAAACCCAAGTATTCTCTCTCCTAGCAAATATCGGAGATACGAAATCATTAATAATACATCCTGCGAGTACTACCCATCAGCAACTAAGTGATGAGGCAAAAGAGAGTACAGGTGTCACAAAAGATCTTATTCGTCTTTCTGTTGGAATAGAAAATATTGAAGATTTAAAAGCCGATTTAAAGGAGACTTTTGCAATTGTAAAACAGAAAAAAACTTTTCAAAACTAATCTATAGTATTATATAGTTTATGCGGTTTCCTTGAAAGAGGATATCTGTATTACATAAAAAAAATAGAACAATGAGTGATTTAAAATTTAGTGTTTCAGGTACCAGCTCATCTGAAACAAAGTTTATAGGTAATACAAGGCAATTTACATTAACTGTAGATGAGCCTGAAGCACTTGGTGGCACAGATGATTATCCAAATCCAGTAGAATACATTTTAGCAGGATTTGCCGGCTGTGTGAATGTCGTAGGACATCTAGTTGCAAAAGAATTAGGTTTTACCATTAACAACCTTAAAATTGAAGTGCATGGAGAATTAAATCCTAATCGATTTTTGGGAAGTTCTAACGCAGAAAGAGCAGGCTTTAAGTCTATTAAGCTTCATTTAATTCCTGACACAGATGCTGATATTGAAACCCTAACTCAATGGTTACAAATTGTTGAAGATCGCTGTCCTGTAAAAGATAATCTTCAAAATAGCACACCAATTTCAATAGCAGTAGAAAAAGAGTATAATGTTTCATAGAACTTTATGACGAATTTACAACATATAACAATTTCAAACTTTAAAACCCAAAGTGGTAAGGCATCAAATCTTTTGGTGTCTTACCAAACTTTTGGTGCAAAATTAGGTAGCGCCCCTATTGTATTAGTTATACATGCGCTTACAGGAAACTCTAATGTTATCGGACCTAATGGATGGTGGAATGATTTAATAGGAAAGGATAAATGTATTGACACCAATTCCTATACCATTTTAGCTTTTAATATTCCTGGAAATGGTTATGACAATTCGAGGAGTAAGCTTATAGAGAATTACAAAGATTTTACAGCAAGAGATATTGCACAAATATTCTCCAAAGGACTAGAACAACTGAAGATTGAATCGCTATTTTCTGTAATCGGAGGATCTGTTGGAGGCGGTATAGCATGGGAGTTAGCAGCATTAAAACCAAATTTAATTGAAAACCTAATTCCTATAGCAACCGATTGGAAATCTACCGACTGGCTGATTGCAAATTGCCATATTCAAGATGCAATTCTAAATAATTCTAATAAACCATTAGAAGACGCTAGAATGCATGCCATGACATTATATAGAACACCCGAATCTTTGGCTCAAAAATTTGATCGTTCAAAAAAAAATAATAGGCTTTTTAATGTTGAGTCGTGGCTAAATCATCACGGAAACAAATTAAATAAGCGATTCGCAATTACGGCGTACAAAATGATGAATCAAATCTTGAGAACAATTGATATTACTGACGGACGTGGTAATTTTTTAGAGGTTGCATCAAAAATTTCTTCGAATATTCACTTCATAACTATTAATTCAGATTTGTTTTTTAAATCTGATGAAAACTGGAAAGATTATGTTGAACTTAAAAATCTAAAGCATAATGTATTTATTCATGAAATTAAATCAATCCATGGTCATGATGCTTTTTTAATTGAGTTTGATCAACTCTCAATATTTTTAAAATCTATTTTTAAAACTCAACATAAACAAGAAAAAAAAATTACTGTATAAACAACTACCTCTTATGAAACTAGCAAAGCTTATCATGCTATTCGAGTTTTTCTTTTTAAGATGTATATTAGCGTATTGAAAATCAATACATTTTGACAAAAACATTAATTATTTGAAGGCTAAAAAACAATTCATGATTAAAGTTGTTAATACAGCTATAAAAGACATGAACAATAATAAAGGTGGCCCTTTTAGGTGTGTTGTCGTAAAAATAGCAAAATAATTAAGAAAGGCAACAGCAAAGCTACCTCAACAACAGGGCAAAATCATACTTTTAAATTTAATATTTTGAGCAAATAGTCTTCATTCCACCCAGCTTCAAGCCTTTTGCTTTTCATAGATAGTTTTTTAGAATGTTCATTCTTCAATAGGTTTAAAGCA
>NZ_JABDQL010000059.1 GCF_013042245.1 Winogradskyella sp.
AGGGCAGCAAACGATTTGTATTCTAGGGCAGTATCTAAAGTTAGACAGCCTATTGAAGCTCTTTTTGCTTGGCTTATTGAAAAATCAGATATACAGAAAGCGAGTAAGGTTAGATCTACTAAAGGACTGAGTCTACATGTTTATGGACGATTAGCCGCAGCCTTTATAACACTAATATTTAACTCTTGATTCGCATTAATAAGTGCTTCTCCAATACCTTTACCACGATAATTACCTAAAACAAATAGATCATTGAGTAGATACAACTGTTGCATAGAGACTGAAGAAAATAGGTGATAGAGCTGCGTAAAACCGACAGGCTGTTGATTTATGTATGCTATGAATATAACCGAATCTTCCTTTTGTAAGCGTTCATTTAAAAAGTGTCTTACACCATCTAAATCACTTTTCTGCTTATAAAATAAACGATAACCGTCAAATAAAGGTATAAGGTCTTCGAGATAGCTTATGTCTGCTTTGTATATATTCATAAAAAAAATCCGTAATTAAAATTACGAATTTTGATTTGTTTGATTTCTATTAAGACTTGTTTTTATTTATTTCGTCTTGCAGTTGTCGTCTTACTTTTTGTTCTCTTTCTAGAGCAACGCGACGATGTTCTTCGTACTCTGTTTCTACTTCTTCCAATTTTAATTTAGCTGCTTTAGTATCAGAATTACTGCTATTAAATCGATAAAGAAACAACAACGTTAAGGCTAAAAGACCTGCAATAATGCTCCACAGTAATATGTTGTAGCCACTTTTACTCATTTGCAATGCAAATAAAGACATACTGTCTTTTTCGGCATTAATGTTATCTAATTTTTGCTGTGTATTGGAAAGTTCACTTTTTAGACTTTCTATTTCTTTAGCTTGAGTATCTACTATAGCTTTGGTATCTGCTAGATTTTTGTCTTTAACTTTTAAAGAATCTGTAATACTGGCTTTAAGTTCTGTAAGCCAGTGATATTGTACATTTTTATAAACTTTACCATTGCCTCTATAAGTGTATGATTTTGATATAACATATTCAAATTGGTTATCAACAGAGCCTTCGTTTCGTTTTAGCTGTTTTTCTTCTTGTGTAACTTGGGAATTCATGGTCTGACATAAAACCAGTGATAATACAAATAGAGTTTTGGCTAGGTATTTCATTATTAATTTCGGTTAGGTTTAAGATACCTCCAATATAGTAATTTAAAGAAGTATCTTGTAGTATAAATAAACAAATAGCCCCACAAGAAATTGAGAGGCTATGTATATACGTTTGTATCTGTGTTTTTGGATGACGTGATTCTAATAATAGGTGTAACGTCTTACTTTAGAAATGTATTTGGCAAGTCTAATAACTTGATGACTATAACCATATTCGTTATCATACCAGATATATAGTACCGCATTTTTACCATCAGCTCTAACAATAGTGGCTTTGCTATCATAGATTGAAGGTGCAGAGCTACCAACTATATCACTAGAAACAAGCTCATCACTCATTTCATATTTTATCTGTTCGACCAAGTCACCTTCAAGTGCATATTTCTTCATTAAAGAATTCATTGCGTCAACAGATGTTTTTCTGTCTAAGTCTAAATTTAAAATAGCTAGAGAGCCATTTGGTACAGGCACTCTAATTGCATTAGACGTTAGTTTGCCTTCTAAAGACGGTAATGCTTTACTGACTGCTTTTCCGGCACCAGTTTCTGTAATAACCATATTTAATCCTGCGGCACGACCTCTTCTGTATTTTTTATGAAAATTATCTACTAAGTTTTGGTCGTTTGTGTATGCGTGTATCGTTTCTAAATGACCAGATGTAACACCGTAAGAATCTTCAATAGCTTTTAAAATAGGTGTTATGGCATTTGTTGTACACGATGCAGCAGAAAAGATATCTACATTATCAGGGTTGTGTTCTAAATGGTTTACACCATGTACAATATTTGGGATACCTTTTCCTGGAGCAGTTAGTAAAATTTTTTCAGCACCTTTTGCTTTTAAATGTCTACTCAGCGCTTCTTTGTCTCTAAAAGCACCAGTATTATCAATAACTAAAGCATCGTTAATACCATACTTTGTGTAATCTATTTCTTCTGGTCCATTTGCCGAAATTATATTTACAGTTGTACCGTTAATCACCAAAGCTTCGTTTTCTACGTCAATGGATACTGTACCACTAAAGTCACCGTGTACAGAATCATTTCTTAATAATGATGCCCTTTTTTCTAAAACTGTAACATCAATTGCACCACGTGTTACAATAGCTCTTAAGCGCATTTGACTACCTTTTCCGGTTTTAGTCATTAATTCTCTGGCTACTAAACGTCCAATACGACCAAATCCATAAAGCACAACGTCTTTTGGTTTAATGCCATTATTATCTTCTGCATTCTTAAGTTTGTTAGCCGTAAAACTCAATGCATCACTGAATTTTTCGTCCTCTAAATGATACTCGTAAGTTAATTTACCGATATCTAGTTTAGCTGGTGGTAAATTTAACTGATTGATAGCTTTTGCAATCTCAACTGAATCAAAGATTGAAATTGGTTTCTGAACAAACTCGCCAGCATATTCATGTAAGTTTAAGATATCACTGACAGTTCTGTCGATTAGTGGGTTTCTGAAAATTACCAATTCGATTGACTTGTCGTACCATAAATCGTTAAGAATTTTTATAAATTCTACTGTAGCGCGACGTCTGTCTGCTTGAAAGGCTAATTCTTTTTCGTAAGTGTCTTTTACGGGCATTGTGTTGTGTGTTATTTGTTTTTTATTTAAAAGATTTGAAATCAATAAAAACTGTTTTCAAAATTTTCGGCAAAAATACTATATTTCAAACGTTTTCGTAGCTTGTTTTTATAAAAATAAAAACCCTTCAGAATATTCACTTTTGAAGGGTTTATTTTGTTGGGTTTGTAAGATGATTTATCTAAAAAGTATTTCTTTTTTTTCTAAACTACCATCTAAGAATTCTAATTTATTTAAATTTTTAAAAAAGTCCTCGTCGTTATACTGTTCTTTTAATGCATTAATATCTTCTATCGATTCAACTTTAATGTCGTTGATTGCTGTAATCACATAGCCTTCTCTTAGACCAACTTTATTATAAAAATAAGGGTTTCTGTTTTGGCTAATTACGACGCCTTTTTCTAATTCAGGGTATTTTTGTTTTGCTTTTAGCGGAATATCTCTAAGCTGCATATTCATAAACTCAACGTACAAATCCTCTTTTTTTGTTAATGTTACAGATATATTTCTAACATCGTTTCCTCGTAAAACTTCGACATTAACAACATCATTTGGGCTTTTAGTTTTTAAGTAACCACTTAAGTCCGAAAACTTATTAATTTCAACATTGTCGAGTTTTCTAATAATATCTCCTTCGGATATCCCAGCTAAATCTGCTCCAGATTTTTCCTCTATGCCACTAACATAGAACCCTTCAGTAATATCGACTTCAAGCTCTTCTGCAGCTTCACTATTTAATGCCAAGCCTGTAACTCCTAAAATTCCATTTTGCACATCACCAAACTCCATAATATCTTCAACAATCTTACGAGCAATATTACTTGGTACTGCAAAAGAATAACCTACATAAGACCCTGTCTGAGATGAGATAGCGGTATTAATACCAACCAGCTCGCCATTGACATTGACCAATGCGCCACCAGAATTACCTGGGTTAACCGCTGCATCTGTTTGTATAAAAGATTGTCCTCCAGATAAATCTCTAGATTTTGCACTGATAATTCCTGCAGTTACTGTCGAAGTTAAATTAAAAGGGTTTCCTACAGCCAAAACCCATTCGCCAATTTGTGTAGCATCAGAATCTCCAAAGGTTACAAACGGTAATTGGTCTTCAGTATCTATTTTTAAAAGTGCAATATCATTTTTGGTGTCAGTACCTACCAATTCGGCCATATAGGTTTTATTATCATTTAGGGTAATTGAAATCTCAACGGCACCTTTAATTACATGATTATTAGTAATGATATGCCCATCAGGTGATATAATAACACCAGAACCTGCGCCAGCAAGTTGTTTACGTTCAACTTGTCTATTACTAAAAATATCTCCCCAAGTTTGAGGTCTTCTGTTAATCTGAGTGTTTTTTACGTGTACAACAGCGTCTATTGTTTTGTTAGCAGCTGTAATTAAATCTGGTCGCTCAGTATTAGTTAATAATGTGTTGCTTGTAGATGTTGGCACATAAACTGGCAATTGAGTTTTTTCGTCTTTAGCGATTTGGATATGGTCTTTTTCAACAAATAGTTTATAACCGCCAAGGGTTAACAGACCACCTAATGCCGAAACACATACTAATGTCAAAATCTTCTTCATTTTTTTCAGTTTTAAGTTCTACTATCTAACGTTTAAATTTATATAATTATTGATTTTCAAATTCAACTTTAACTATGATTTAACACCACAGTTAAAGGTGTTTTATTCTTATATTTGTCAGTAATTATGACAATGAATTTTTATAAATATCAAGGAACAGGCAATGACTTTATTATAATAGATAATAGGTCGTTATTGTTTGATAAAACTAACGGCAAAAATATTGCCAAACTTTGCGACCGACGTTTTGGCATTGGAGCGGATGGATTAATTTTATTAGAAAATCATCCTGATGTAGATTTTAGAATGGTCTATTATAATGCAGATGGTAACGAGAGCAGCATGTGTGGTAATGGCGGTCGTTGTATAACAGCTTTTGCTAAGTTTCTGGGTGTAATTGATAGTACCACTACTTTCGAAGCCATAGATGGAATGCATAAAGCTCAAGTAAACGAAAGCAAAGTTAGTCTACAAATGAAAGATGTTTCTAATATCGAAACCTTTGAAACTCACTCTTTTTTAGATACGGGTTCTCCACATCATGTGCAACTAGTCAATAATTTAAAAGATTTTGATGTTAAAACTAATGGCGAGAAATTACGATACGGTTCACCTTATAAAGAAGCGGGTTCTAATATTAATTTTGTTAATCAAATTTCGGACAGCAAATTTGCCGTAAGAACATATGAGCGTGGCGTTGAAGATGAAACATTGTCTTGTGGTACTGGTGTGACTGCAGTAGCAATCGCAATGCACAAAACTGGAAAAACTAACTCAAAAAAGATTACTCTAGAGACAGAAGGTGGCGAATTAAAGATTGCTTTTGAGGTGTCTGAAAATGGTAATTATCATAATATTTGGCTTATTGGACCAGCTACACAAGTATTTAAAGGTGAAACTTCATGGTAACTCTAAAGGGTAAACATATATATCTTAGAGCACTGGAACCAGAAGATTTAGATTTTATCTACACTATTGAAAATGACGAAAACATTTGGCACTTAAGCCATACGCAAACACCGTATTCTCGTTTTTTGATTAAACAATATCTCGAAAATGCACATCAAGATATTTATGAAGCCAAACAATTACGTTTAGTCATCTCAGACTACGATGATAAAGCTTTAGGATTGATAGACATTTTTGATTTTGACTTTAAGAACAAAAGAGCAGGAGTGGGCATTGTTATTACTAATCCAGAAAATAGAGGGAAAGGAATTGGTAGAGAAGCACTTGAACTTTTGGTTAATTATTGTTTTTCAAAATTAGACCTACATCAACTGTATTGTAATATCTCTGAAGAGAATACCATGAGTTTCCAGTTATTTGAAGGTATTGGTTTCAAAAAAGTAGGACTAAAAAAAGATTGGAATTTTACTAACGAAGGTTTTAATAATGAATATTTCCTTCAACTTATAAAAGATTAAAATGTACATAAAAAAAATACTTTGGGCAATTGCATTAATTGGTTTGGTCGTTTTTGGAGCCATAGCTTTTTATTTCTACAATGCAATGTTTAGCCCAAACACAAAATTTGAAGAAAATGTCAAATACATTTTTGTTTCTGAGGACGACACTTATTCTGACGTTCGTGAGCAATTAATACCACTTCTCGATGATATTGATGGTTTTGATGCATTAGCCAAACAAAAAAAATATATTTCTAATATAAAATCAGGAAAGTACCAGATAAAAAATGGGATGAATAATAACGAGATTATTAATTCCATTCGCAGTAATAGTATTCCGGTAAAACTGTCTTTTAATAATCAGAATTCTCTAGAGGCTTTAGCGGGAAGAATTGCAGTGCAAATTGATGCAGATAGTTTAAGTTTATTAAAAGCGATGTATAATCCAGACTTTTTAGAGAAAGCAGGTCTTAAAGAGGAAACAGTTTTAGGTATGTACTTGCCAAACAGTTATCAAGTGTTTTGGGATATTTCAGCTGATGATTTTGTAAACAGAATGTATAAAGAATACAATAAATTTTGGAATACTGATAGAGAAGCAAAAGCTAAAGTACTTGGTTTTTCTAGAGATGAGGTCATGGCTTTAGCATCAATTGTTTATGAAGAGTCCAAACAGAAAACAGAGCAACCCCGAGTTGCAGGTGTTTATATTAATCGTTTAAAAATCGGTATGCCGCTGCAAGCTGATCCAACATTAAAGTTTGCAGCCTACAAGTTACCTAAGTATAAAAACACAGTCATAAGACGTATACTTAATGTGCATAAAGAAATTGATTCACCATACAATACCTATAAATACGCAGGTTTACCACCTGGATTGGTCACTATGCCTGATTTATCAGCCATTGATGCAGTTTTAAATTATGAAAAGCATAATTATCTGTATTTTGCTGCCGATCCAAAAAGGATTGGCTATCATCGGTTTGCAAAATCTTTGAGCCAGCATAACAATAATGCACGTGCTTATCATAAATACTTAGACAAACAAGGTATTAGAAAGTAGTAATTGAGAAAATTCGTAATTCTTATATCGATTTGTAGTTGTCTTTTATCCTTTGGGCAATCAAAAATCAATCTCTTTTTAAAACCCAGCGATACTTTAAACAAGTCAAGGCGTAATACTTTGGTTATTTCGCAGTCGTCATTGGCAGCTTTGACTCTAGTAGGTCTAGACCAACTATGGTATGCGGACTATGAACGCTCAAAATTTAGAACAACTAATGATAATAGTCAGTGGTTACAAATGGATAAGCTGGGTCACGATTACGCATCATATCAATTAGGACAACTAGGAGCAGAGTCATTAAATTGGGCAGGTGTTTCAGAAAAAGACCAGCTCATTTATGGCGGATGCCTAGTTTTTTCATTTTTAACAGCCATTGAGATTTTTGATGATTTTTCAAAAGAATGGGGTTTTTCTTGGCGAGATATGTAGGCTAATGCTGGCGGAACTAGATTATAAGTTGGACAAGAATTACTATGGAAAGAACAAGATATAGCATTAAAATATTCATTTAGTAGAACCAATTTTGCACCTTTAAATTTAAACAAACTCGGAAGCAGTTTGATAGAAGAATTTCTTAAAGATTATTATGCTCTCAAACTATTGGTTAAGTGTTATCCTTAATTCTTTTTAAAAAACTGATTTTATTCGCAATTGGCTAAACCTTGCAGTAGGATGTAGCGCAAATGGAATGCTTACCGGAAAAGACGATAATTTATTGTTTCGAAATCAAGACAGATACAGACAATTTTATTTAAGTTTTGACGTCGATTTAATACGAATAAAAACAAATTCTAACCTGCTAAAAACGCTTTTTTAGCGTTTTCAATACCATTAAGATGCCAATGCCGACATTGGAGTTTAACGGAAAAAATGCCGCAAAAGCCTATTATATCTATTTTTAATCGAGTTTAAAGTCTTAGTTTTAGGCATTGTTTATATTGTTGTATCTTTGCAACGAATTTTAAAAGGATAATTTTTATTGTTTTTTAATTAAAATTTATTGTTATGAACAAACAAATAGTATCTAAAGTTATAGTGCCTTTTGTGGTATGTTTTCTTATTGCATTAGCACTTTATCCTTCGACTATCGTAAATCCAGAACAATATTCTACCGAGGGATTGGACTTGGATTTTAATGTGCCGAAGAATATTGCTATGGTTGATAAAAAGCCTCAAGTAAAAAACGAAAAGGTATTTACACCATATTTAGGAAAATCTTTTGAAGCTTTTAAAGAAGCATTAGCGTTCAAGGAATCTCAAGGTGATTATTTTTCGGTGAACACTTTTGGTTATTTAGGAAAATACCAATTTGGTAAAGAGACTTTAAAAATGTTAGGCATCTATAACCCTGTATATTTTTTAAATACTCCAGAGCTCCAAGAGAAAGCTTTTATTGCTAACGCTAGACGAAATAAATGGATTTTACGTAGAGATATCAAGCGTTTTGTGGGTAAAAAAATTGGGGCTGTTGAAGTTACAGAGTCAGGTATATTAGCCGCAGCTCATTTAGCTGGTGCTGGAAGTGTGAAAAAGTACCTTAGAAGCTATGGGGCTAACAATTTTGCTGACGGTTATGGTACGACTGTACGATACTACTTGAAGCGTTTTGCGGGATACGATACTTCTTTTATTGCTCCAGAACGAAAAGCAAAAGCTAGTATTTAATCTTTTTGAATAATAAATATAGCAGGGCGCTTGTGAAAGTCTTCGGTATTATTTTTCCAGTCTTTAGCGGATTGTGTTTTGATATATTCCGTAGGTAGCGTCAAATCACAAGCAACACATACTCTCGTGTTGGGATGTAATGTCGCAGACAAATCGGCTAGCATTTGATTATTTCTATACGGTGTTTCGATAAACAACTGTGTTTGGTTCAATTCCGAAGAGCGTCTTTCCAACGCTTTTATTTGCTGTTTACGTTCTTTTTTATCGATAGGTAAGTATCCATTAAAAGTAAAGCTTTGTCCATTCATTCCAGAGCTCATAAGCGCTAATAAAACAGATGATGGACCAACAAGAGGAACAACTTTTATATTCATTGCGTGGGCAATACTAACAATATCTGCACCTGGATCTGCAATAGCGGGGCATCCAGCTTCTGAGATAATACCCATAGAAATACCGTTTAAACAAGGTTCTAAAAATGAATTTAACTCAGATTCTTGAGTGTACTTATTTAGGACTTTTAGTTTTAGATTAGGTTGTGATTTGCTTGGAACCACACGTTTTATAAAACGTCTTGCTGTTTTCTCATTTTCAACGATGTAATCATCAAGCTGTTCAATGATTTTTTTTATAGAAAGCGGTAAAACTTCAAGAGGAGGATTATCGCCAAGTCTTGTAGGGATGAGGTAGAGTTTGCCTTTTGATTTCATAAATCAAATATAGCTAATCTTTAATGAATTTATTATTGCAGTTTCTGTATATCCTTAAAGTGTAATAATCAGTATGTATCTGTCATTTCGAGCGTAGTCGAGAAATCTAAGTTTTTGATTTGAAACACATTTCGACTTTAGTTTATGCTGAGCACAGTCGAAGTACTCAATGTGACAGAATGTGTTTGAAATCTAAATTATTACAGATTACGGACATAAAAATTGCAGTTTATCGGAAATAATATCACAAGTCTCGTTCAAAATCTTAAAAACATATTCAAACCCTGAATCGCCTCCATAGTAAGGGTCAGGTACGTTTTTGTCCGAAATTGATGGATTTTCATTTAGAATAAGCTTAACCTTTTCTTCATCTTCTTTACTTTGAGCTAAATCTAAAATATTTTTATAATTGGAACTATCCATAGCATAGATGATATCAAAATTTTTGAAGTCTAGAACAGAAAATTGTCGTGCTCTCTGTAAGGCAATATCCAGTCCATTGACTTTAGCTATATGTATAGAGCGTTTGTCAGGCTTATTGCCAATATGATAAGCTGCTGTACCAGCGGAATCTATAGTGAAATTTTGAGAAGGTAATTTAGATTTTAAAATACCCTGTGCTAATGGAGAACGGCAAATATTACCGAGACAAACCATTAAAATTTTTGTTTTTGATGGTTTGGAGCACATTTTATTTGTTAAAAATGATTAGAGCGTTAATTTTTTTGATAAGTCTTCAACATACTTTCTAAATTGCTTGTCTGTAGATGACAAATTATCTACAGTTTTACAAGCGTGTAGTACGGTAGCATGATCACGTTGTCCAATTTGAGAGCCAATACTTGCCAACGAAGCTTTTGTGTATTTTTTAGCAAAGAACATAGCCAACTGTCTTGCTTGTACAATATGGCGTTTACGTGTTTTAGATTGTAAAGTACTTACATCCATCTGGAAGTAATCTGAAACTACCTTTTGGATGTAATCTATAGAAACCTCTCGTTTGGTATTTTTTACAAATTTCTCAACAATATCTTTTGCTAGATTGAGTGTGATTTCTTTCTTGTTGAAAGAAGATTGTGCAATTAATGAGATGATTGCGCCTTCTAATTCTCTAACGTTAGATTTTATATGTTTAGCAACATATTCTATAATTTCATCTGGCATTTCTACGCCGTCACGATAGAGTTTATTTTCTAAAATAGATACACGAGTTTCAAAATCAGGACTTTGTAATTCAGCAGATAAACCCCATTTAAAACGTGATAATAAGCGCTGCTCGATATCTTGCATATCTACAGGTGCTTTGTCACTGGTTAAGATAACTTGCTTTCCATTTTGGTGTAAATGGTTAAAAATATGGAAGAAAACATCTTGCGTACCCGACTTACCAGAGAAAAATTGTGCATCATCAATAATGAGTACATCTATAATTTGGTAGAAATGAATAAAGTCATTTCTATTATTTTTCTTTACAGAGTCTATATATTGTTGTGTAAATTTTTCAGCTGAAATATATAAAACGGTCTTTTCAGGATATTTATCTTTAATATCGACACCAATAGCATGGGCTAAATGTGTTTTTCCTAAACCAACACCACCAAAAATTAATAGTGGGTTAAAAGATGTACCCCCAGGCTTATTGGCAACTGCAATAGCTGCATTTCGAGCTAATCGGTTAGAATCACCTTCAAGAAAATTTTCAAAAGTATAATTTGGATTAAGCTGTGATTCAATTTTAACATTTCGTATCCCTGGAATAACAAATGGATTTTTTAACTCAGGGTTTTTATTATTAAAAGCAACATCTACATCTTGTGATTTTAGAGCAGATCTATTAGAACTTGGAATTCGTTCTGTAAATGGTTGTTTATTGCCATAGGTGTTTTCCATTTTTATAACGTAAACCAGTTTAGCGTCTTCACCAAGCTCTTTGGTTAAAGCTACTTTAAGAATTTTTACGTAATGCTCTTCGAGCCATTCATAGAAAAATTTACTAGGAACCTGGATACTTAAAGCATTATTGGTGAGTTTTACGGCTACGATAGGTTCAAACCACGTTTTATACGCTTGAGGTTGAATATTATCTTTTATAAAAGAGAGACATTTGTCCCAGACCGATTGAGCCGTTACATTCATACTTTAAATTAGGTTTAGCAAGTTTAGTTATTTTAGCAAAAAAAGAGGTATTGAATTTCCTCTACGAATTTTATTTCTTGACAAATATGTGAACAAAAAAGGTAAAAAAAAAACGAAATCGATTAGAATTTTAAGATTTTTTTTCTCATGTTAAACACAACAATTAAAGGTACATTTTTTTCTTTAAAAAATTATCCAAAAAATGCTAAAAAACGAAACAAAAATACGAGTACGCTACGGCGAGACAGACCAAATGGGAGTTGTTTATCATGCAAATTACGCTTCTTATTTTGAGGTAGGACGTACTGAGTGGTTGCGCGAGTACGGATTAACCTACAAATCTATGGAAGATAATGGAATTATGTTACCTGTAATCTCATTGGAAATTAAGTATAAAAATTCTGCCGTATACGATGATGAATTGACGATAATAACTTCCATAAAAAGTTTACCTAAAGCACGTATTGAATTTGATTACGAATTGCTTAATCCATCTGGAGAATTATTAGCAACTGGAAATACCGTTTTGGTTTTTATTGATATGAAACGAAACCGACCAACACGTTGTCCAGATTACTTAATGAAACGACTGACAGAAAAGTCTTTATAGTTTAGTAATGCTAATTTCATAAAAACTGCTGAAGGTGTCTAATAATTTATTAGCATGGCCCTTACGTACTGAAACCGTCAAAACACAATCCAGCTCAAGTTTTTGTGAATCAATTTCTGCAGTATTGTCTTTTAATATTCGCATAACACGACTCATATGTTTGTAGTCAAACTGTATTTTAAATTGCGTATCAATTGTTTTCTCTACGATTTGCGTATTTTCTAATGCCATCTGTGCTACTGTTCGATAGGCATTAATTAAGCCACCAACACCCAACTTAACGCCTCCAAAATATCGCACAACAACGACTAAGACATTAGTAAGTTCAAAGGACTGTATTTGCCCATATATGGGCATACCTGCAGAATTATTAGGTTCTCCATCATCATTTGCACGATATCGTAAAGTTTCTGTACCTAATTGATAAGCATAGCACCAATGACGTGCGGCGTAATGCTCCTTTTTTAATTTTTCGAGATATAGTTTAACATCGTCTTCGCTCTTTACAGGAAACGCATAAGCAAAAAATTTAGAATTTTTATCCTTAAACAGTCCTTCTTCTGAAGGTTTTGTAATGGTTTTATAGGTGTCTTTTGTCTCCATTAGGCCAAAGTAACTAAAACAATGGACACTAAGGCTAGTGAAATTCCAACCCAGTTTTTGGTTGATATTTTTTCACTAAAAATAACTAAACCAATTAAGGTAGATACAGCAACAATAGCAACATTATTGACTGTAAATAATGTTGAACTCTCAAGACCATCAACCCTTAGTGCTTTCAATAAAAAGTAAATAGAGGCATAATTTATTAGCCCAAGTGTAATTCCTAAGGGTAGACTTTTAATATTGAATTTCTTTTTAAAGCGTAGGTTTTTATAGACTAGTATTGAAGTACCAATTACAAAAGCGACTCCAAAAATTAATGCAGAAAATAATGGTATTCTATCATCTGGAGCAAAATAATTAATTGATGTATCTATAATACCCGAACCAATAAATAAAAGTATTGGAAGGTAGAGTGCTTGCGTTATGACACTATTTTCTTTTTGTTTTAGGGAAGAAAGGTATACAGCAACTAGTGCTAAAACGATTCCTGTTATCTTCTGAAAACTTAAACTCTCGTTGTAAACATATAGTCCAAAGATTACAGGAATGATAACACTCATTTTACTTGCTACTGAGGCAACAGAAAGCCCGTTCTTTTGAGCTGTTAACGCCATTACGTTAAAAATGGCTATAAATAAAAAGCCTAAAACCATTACGCCAATAAACCAATTTGAAGTTATGATCTCATGAGGATTGAGACCTTTATCGTTATGTATTAAGCCACAAATACAAGCTGTTACATAATTGACAACGATTCCTTGTAGCGTGTCTACTTTATATTTATTAAA
Source organism: Winogradskyella sp. (assembly GCF_013042245.1). Lineage (GTDB taxonomy): Bacteria > Bacteroidota > Bacteroidia > Flavobacteriales > Flavobacteriaceae > Winogradskyella. The sequence continues at coordinate 13,329 of NZ_JABDQL010000059.1, forward strand.
AAGTTTAAAAATGACAAATATCCCCGTTGAGGAAATAATACTGAGCGCTAAATAAATCAAAATAGATGTTTTTTAATTCTAAATAAATCAACAACATCTTCTTTGGTTTCGTCTATATTCCAAGTATGTATTCCCAAGCTTTTAGCTGTATCTGTATTTTCTTTTGTGTCGTCGATAAAAAGACATTCATCAGACTTTAGATGATTAGTTTCTAATACAAATTGGTAAATGTCTGAGTTTGGCTTTCTTAAATTGATTTTGTGAGATAAGTAAAACGCATCAAAACAAGATTTAAAATCCTCATAAAAAGATACATTGTCTTTTATATAGTCGATATGCATTGCGTTGGTATTGCTTAATAGTATAAGTTTAAAATTTTGGTCTTTAGAGAGTTTTTTTGCAAAGTTTAATCTGTAATTTGGAAAGTCTTTAATAATGAAATTCCAAGCATGAATTATCTGCGCATCACTTAGTGCAGGAAATTTAGTTTTATAAAACGATAAAAATTGAGATGTTGATATGGCTCCAATTTCGTATTGCATATTGGCTTGCCGCATATCTTCTTCAAAAGCACTTAAATTAAATAATTTTAGTGCGTTATTCATGGCACCTTGTTTGTTAAGATTAATGAACACATCTCCAAAATCGAAAATTAGTGTACTAATCATTTGTGTAAATCTTTAAGGTGTCACTCAGTATTTGTTGTTCAGATTTTATTTTTCCATTAATAATGGGAGCTTTCACACCGTCTCTAAATTCAGCCTCGCCAATAAAAACTCGCGCTTCGTCCCAAAGATTTTCATCAATAAAAGTTTGAAGCGTTTTGGCGCCGCCTTCGATTATTATGGAATTAATTTGCCATTTTGTTAATCCTAAGCATATTTGATGAGCGATTTTATTTGATTTATTCCAATCGATTTCATAGAACCCTGCACTAAAGCCAATATTTAGTGGAGGGTTAATAGACCATTCTTTTTGATTTGAGTCTGCTTCAGGAAAAATATAACTTTTGCCATGGATTATTATATTATCGCTTTTATCATTTGTTACTGCAAATTCTTTATCTATTTTTAAACTTTTATCTAAAAGAACTCTAATTGGATTCTCGCCAGTCCAATCTCTAACTGTTAAGCTTGGATTGTCTTCAATGACTGTATTTGTTCCAACTAAAATAGCTTGCTCTTCAGCACGCCATTTGTGTGCCAATTGCCTTGAGTATGGGTTAGTAATCCATATGGGTTTTTGTTCGTGCTTAGTTTTTGGAGCAATAAAACCATTTTTAGTTTCAGCCCATTTTAATATAATATAAGGGCGTTTTTTGTTATGATAGGTAAAAAAACGTTTGTGATGGGCTATACATTCATCTTCTAAAACACCAACAGTAACATTGCACCCGGAGGCTTTTAGTTTAGCGATACCTTTACCAGAAACTTCAGGATTATCGTCTACGCAACCGACGACCACTTCAGGTATCTTATGTTTAATAATTACATCACTGCAGGGCGGCGTTTTACCATAGTGGCTGCATGGTTCTAAGGTAACATAAAGTGTGCTTTGTTGTAAAAGCGATTTATCTTTTACAGAATTAATTGCATTAACTTCGGCATGTGGACCACCGCAAGGACTTGTGTAGCCTTCGCCAATAATGATGTTATTATAAACTATCACGGCGCCAACCATGGGATTTGGGCGTGTAGTCCCTAATCCATTTTTTGCAATTTGTAAACTTCTTTTTATGTATACTTCGTGAGTCTTCAAGTTTAGAGTTTCATTTTAATATCCTGCGTTTTGTCTACGATATACGTAGATGAATATCCAAGCACCTTATAGTCAATTTCACCTTTGTATTGTACTTTAAGTTTTTGCGAAAATAGGCTTCCAATAAACCCTTCAATACTGTTTTTGTCTATTATGCTGTCTGTTGAGACGGCAACAGTTAAAGGGATTTTAAATTCAGCTTTTTTAGGAACGCTAAATGATTCTGTATTAAACCTTGCAACTTCTATCTCATTGATGTAAACATTTAGGTTTTCAGTTTCTAAAGTGCCACCAACATCATTAGGGTTTTTGAAAATAACATTTGCGCTCAATGTAATGGTCTTACTATTAGAATCGAGAATCTTTATATTATCTACGCCAACAAATTCTGGTTTTTCAGTAACGGTACAGTTGAAAAGTAATATAAAAAACAGAAAAAACAACATCAGTTTTTTCATAAAAAGGAGGGTTTTATTATGTATCTTCATGCCTTTAAAAAAAATAACTAGTTAATTACTATTTCTGTGAGTAAAGATACTATTGTTATTCGAGAAATAACATCAGAAGACAATTCAAAAATTGCCAAGGCTATACGTGCTGTTTTGATCGAGTATGGCGTTCCTAAAGTCGGTACAGCTTATGAAGACAAAGCTTTGGATTGTATGTTTGAGACTTATGATAAACCAAATAAATGCTATTACGTGATTGCCAAGGGAGACGAAATTCTTGGAGGTGCTGGCATTTCACCATTAGATAATTATGAAGGGAACATTTGCGAACTTCAAAAAATGTATTTCATGTCAGAAGTTAGAGGAATAGGCTTTGGTAGCCAAATGATGCAAAAATGTTTAGAATTTGCAAAAGTTTCTGGTTTTGACCAATGTTATCTAGAAACTATGCCGTACATGGATGACGCACGTAAATTGTACCGAAAAGTTGGTTTCAAAGGTATTGATGCACCAATGGGTAACACTGGTCACTACTCTTGTACAGTTTGGATGCTTAAAGATTTATAAGTTTGAAAGCACTCGACCTTAAACATGTTTTTCAAAAAGAGTTAGGCGCTATCTACGATAAAAATGAAGTGGCTAGCTTTTTCTTTTTGTGTTTAGAGTATTTTCTGGAAGTGCCAAGAATTCAACTTATTTTAGAACCTGAATTCTCGATAAGTAAAGCTGAAGTCGAAGACTTTTTTAGAACACTAGAAGCTTTAAAAAAGCAAAAACCCATTCAGTATATTTTTGGTGAAACCGAATTTTATGGATTAAAATTTAAAGTAAATGAAAATGTTTTGATTCCTAGACAAGAAACGGAGGAGCTTATCTCACTTATTATTGAAGATTCAAAACTCAAAAGCCAAAATCCAATAATCATTTTGGATGTAGGAACTGGCTCAGGTTGCATAGCCATTACATTAGCCAAGAATATTCCAAATGCAAAAGTTTATGCTGTTGATGTGTCAAAAGAAGCTTTAGAAATTGCTAAAGAAAATGCAGAACTTAACAATGTAAATGTTCACTTTATAAAATATGATATATTAAATCGAAACAATTGGAGTTCTAATTTTAAAGATTTAGAATTTGACTTCATAGTCTCCAATCCACCATATGTCCGTAACCTAGAAAAGGCCGAAATTCAGCCAAACGTTTTGGACTACGAACCGCATCTGGCTTTATTTGTAGAGGATGATAATCCGTTGATATTTTATAGCGCTATTACTAATTTTGCTATTCATAAATTGAAACTCAGCGGTCACCTTTTTTTTGAAATCAATCAGTATCTTGGAAACGAAACCAAGCAGCTTTTAGTAGACGCTAATTTTAATAAAATAGAATTAAAGAAAGACTTAAATAACAACGATAGAATATTAAAAGCCGTAAAAAAATAGAATGAAAGCAATAGCAGTATTTTGTGGAAGCAGCGCAGGTAATGATTCCATAATTTTGGAGCAGTCAAAAAAACTTGGAAAGACCTTTGTAGACAACGATATTGCTTTGGTTTATGGTGGCTCAAAAATAGGAATAATGGGAGCTGTAGCTAAGGAAGTGATTGATGGAGATGGAAAAACGATAGGTGTTATCCCAAAGTTTTTGCAAACTAAAGAGATTGTAAACACGCAATTGACAGAGCTTCATGTTACTCATAATATGCACGACCGAAAAGTCATCATGTACGATAAAAGTGACGCGTTTATAATTATTCCAGGAGGATTTGGTACCATGGACGAGTTTTTTGAAATTACAACATGGGGACAGTTAGGCTTACATACAAAACCTATTGGTATTTTAAACAGTAATGGCTATTATGACGCTTTAATTGAGCAATGTAAAATGATGGTTGAAAAAGGATTTTTAAAACAAGAAAATTTTGATGCCGTAGTTGTCGATACTACAATTGAAGGTTTGTTAGAAAAGATGAATAATTATAAACCATTGCCAATGCCAAAATGGTTGAATAAAGAAGGGCTTTAGAATCTTAGATTTTGAATTACGAATGAACACGCAACAACAAATAGAAACACTCCGTGACGAATTACGTCAGCATAATTACAATTATTACATACTTGATAATCCTACGATTTCTGATTATGAGTTTGATATAAAGCTGAAAGAACTTCAAGCTTTAGAAGAAAAGTATCCAGAATTCTTTGATGCAAACTCACCAACACAACGCGTTGGAGGTACAATAACCAAAAACTTTAATACTGTCGTTCATGATTTTAGGATGTATTCTTTAGATAATTCGTATTCTAAAGAAGATTTATTGGATTGGGAAACTCGGATTAAAAAAATGGTTGACGGTGTCATTCAATATACTTGCGAATTAAAGTACGATGGTGCTTCTATGAATCTTACTTACCAAAAAGGAAAATTAGTACGCGCAGTAACTCGTGGTGATGGTGTTCAAGGAGACGAGGTTACAGCAAATATCAAAACCATAAATACAGTGCCGCTTCAATTAAAAGGTAATTATCCTGAGCGTTTTGATATCCGAGGAGAAATTATTTTACCTATTGAAGGCTTCTTAAAAATGAATGAAGAGCGTATGGCTAATGATGAAGAGCTCTACCGAAACCCGAGAAACACAGCATCAGGAAGTTTAAAATTACAAGACAGTGCCGAAGTAGCAAAACGACCTTTGGAATGTTTGTTATACAGTATAAAGGGAAATAATCTTAATATATCTACCCAATTTGAAGGTTTACAAAAGGCACGTGAATGGGGTTTTAAAGTACCAAAAGAGGCGAAGCTAGTCAATTCAATAGAAGAGGTTCTTGAGTTTGTTGAATATTGGGATATTGAACGCCACAATTTACCTTATGAGATAGATGGTGTTGTTGTTAAGGTCAATAGTTTATATCAGCAAGAAGAACTAGGTTACACCGCCAAAGCACCCCGTTGGGCTATGGCGTATAAATTTAAGGCAGAGCAAGTATCTACCGTCTTAAACAAAATCACCTATCAAGTTGGTCGTACAGGAGCTATTACACCGGTTGCCAATTTGGAACCTGTACAGTTAGCTGGTACAACAGTTAAACGAGCGTCATTACACAATGCTGACCAGATTGAAAAATTAGATATCAGAGAAGGTGACACCGTTTTTGTAGAAAAAGGAGGAGAGATAATTCCTAAGATTATTTCGGTTGATTTATCAAAGCGATCTGATAATTCAGCACCAACAAACTATATTGATGATTGCCCAGAATGTAAAACTGAGTTGATTCGCCTTGAAGGTGAAGCGAAGCATTATTGCCCAAATTATAATGGATGTCCACCACAGGTAATAGGTCGTATTCAGCATTATATCTCTAGAAAAGCAATGGATATCGAAGGTCTTGGAGGTGAAACAGTTGCGCTTTTAGTTAAAGAGGGTTTAATCAATGATTATTCAGATTTGTATGAATTAACAGTTGCGCAAGTATTACCTCTAGAACGAATGGCTCAAAAAAGTGCCGAAAATTTGGTTAATGGTATAGAATCTTCTAAGCAAATTCCATTTGAGCGGGTTCTTTTCGCACTTGGAATAAGATATGTAGGTGAAACCGTAGCCAAAAAGCTAGTAAAACATTATAAGTCTATTGATAACCTAATGGTAGCTACAATTCTAGATTTGATGAGTGTAGACGAAATAGGCGAGCGTATTGCAGAAAGTGTTGTAGAGTTTTTCTCAGCCGAAGAAAACCTAAAAATCATTCAAAGACTTAAGAGTTTTGGTGTTCAACTTGAAATCTCTGCTGATAAATTGGCTAACCAAACCGAAAAGTTAAAAGGTAATACCTTTGTGGTTTCAGGAGTTTTTGAGAGTGTTTCACGTACGGAACTTAAAAAATTAATTGAAGATAATGGAGGAAAAGTATCCTCTTCTATTTCATCTAAAACCAGTTATTTGGTAGCTGGTGATAAAATGGGCCCTAGTAAACGTACGAAGGCCGAAAACATTGGTGTAACTATTATTTCAGAGGCAGATTTCTTAAGCCTTATAAAATAAGTGTTGATTATATAGGCATCAACTCTCTTAATATTTACAGCATTTTATCGATAAAAGCAATTTTTTTCGTCTAATTGTGTTATTTTTCATACGTTTGACTAGCTATTAATGTGAAAAATAATGATAATCAATAGGTTAATTAAAATAATGCTTGTGCTTTTTAGTTTGGCATTTATTGTTTTAGAGGTTTTGAAATATGAACTTTTAGGAGATGCTTTGACTTCTATTATTCTAGTTATGCTAACTGTATTGTATGTAAGAAGTACTTTTAAGAAACAGCCTTTTTTCTTCTACTTTTTGATAACCTTCACAATATCCGAAATCATATTATTTATAACAAACTTTTATCCACTTGTATATAATGATATTGAGTTTGATTATTATATCAATAACTTTTTATATGCACTATCATACATCTTTCTAATTATTTTGTGTGTAAAATCAATGGTTTTTAAAGATATTATATCGAAATTTCCAGTGACTTTATTTATACTCTTTGCGCTAGGTGTTTTTAGCGTTACACTAATTACAGAAACTGCACAACCAAGGTTAGACACTGTTGAATATGCAGCGAAGTTTCTTTATAATATTGTAGTAATGACTTTGTTGTCGGTATCTCTTCTATATTACATGTACAAAGAAGATAATAAATCTATGCTATTTTTTATGGGGTCTATGTTAATTTTCTTTTCTGAAATGATTCAATTAGCATATTTCTACATAGCTGAAATAGATTATTTAGCAGCTATATATTCTATATTTTTGGTCTTGGCTTTTGGTTTGTATTATGGTCAGTCTCAAATTGAACACTTAGAGAGTAAAAGCATACCAAACCAGAAGCTTAAAGCATAAAAAAGTTATTAAACTATTATCGTTACCCCATCAGCTTTCTTTTCTTTATTTGTTTCTAAATAAAAATCAACCTTACCTAAATAAAGTCCATAGCATCCAACTTGATTAACCAAGACATTTTTACCTATTGCATTTTTTTCTATAGTTGGTTTTGGTAAAAAGGTGTGTGTATGTCCTCCAATGATTAGGTCTATATCTTTAGTTTTTCTGGCTAATACTAAATCAGAAATTGTTTCAGGAGAATTTTTGTAATAATAGCCTAAATGTGAAAGACAAATCACAAGGTCGCAAGCTTCATCTTCTTTTAAAATTCTGGACATGTCTTGAGCAATTTCAACTGGATAATTGTAAACAGTCTCTTTGCGTAGCTTTTTTCCTACTAAGCCATCAAGTTCTATCCCTAAGCCAAAAATTCCAATTCTTACGTCATCTTTTATAAAAACTTTATACGGTTTTACATGAGTGTCTAAAACGGTATTTTTAAAATCATAATTTGCAGAAACAAAATCAAAATTAGCATTAGGAAGTTGTGCGTAGAGTCCGTCAATGCCATTATCAAAATCATGATTTCCTATTGTAGCCAAATCATACTTAAGCATACTCATAAGCTTAAATTCTAGTTCGCCACCGTAATAATTAAAGTATGGTGTGCCTTGAAAGATATCACCTGCATCAAGGAGTAATGTATTTGGATTTATACTTCGTATTGATTCTACCAAAGATGCTCTTCTTGCAACGCCACCTTTATTGGCGTTTCTAACGTCATTTGGACCAAATGGGTCGATATGGCTATGAACATCGTTTGTATGTAAAATAGTTATTCTCTTGGTCTTTTTTGTATCAAAAGAAGAAAGCGTTAATCCGCCTAAACCAATTAATGCACTAGCCGCAGATGTTTGTTGTATAAATGTTCTACGTTTCATTTTTAATTGTTTTTATTTGGATGAACCTATCGTCTATACTTGGTTGTAGAGTGTCTATTTTTTTAAAATAGTCTATAAGTAGATTTCTAATTTTATAGTTTAAGTCATAAACAGTATCCTTTGATTTAAAAAAATGCATATTACTTCCACCATTATACAAATAGTCATTGGTGGCAACATGATAGGTCTTTTCGTAATCAATAGCTTCATCATTAATTAAAGCATCTTTTATGCTGTAATCTTCAGATAGTGTTAATTTTAATTTAGAAATAGGATGCGCTCGTTTTTTTTTTGCCAAAAAAGAAAGCATATCCTTTATTTGTTGACCCTTCATAGGTATTACATAAACCGAGTTGTCAAACGGCATTATCTTATAAGCCGTGCGACTTGTGATATTTCCTTTAGAAATTATTGAACGAATACCACCGTGATTTAATAACACCATATCGATGAATTTGTTTGTTCTTTTCTGAAAAACAGGATTAGACATTTCAAAAACTGCATCTGCCATAAAATTACCAATAGCTGTATTTAATTTGCCATCAGACTTAGAATAGGTTTCGGCCGCATAAGCCAAAATACTATCTAAATCTCTATTAACTTTTTCTCTGTAAGGTTTAATATAGGCTTCAATTTCTGGATTGGTTGCTAAACTGTCCGAAATAGTAAGGCGTTTGCCAACTATCCTTGTTGTGGAATAGTCTTGCTTACAGGAGCTTATAATTAATCCCATAAAAAGCAAGAGAAGAAATTTGTTTTTCATCTAATAACTTGTGATATCTTAACAAAAAAGCATCGCTAGTTTTGCTAAATTTGTATAAACTTTAAAGATAAATGTTTTTAAAAGTATTTAAAGAAAAATCAAATCAAAAATTTATTGAAAGTGCTTTATCTCACCGTAAAGTAGATGTTAATAAAGGTAAAATTGATTCGGTTGGTGTGCTTTTAAATAATTCTGAATTTTCTGATTACTCCAAAATTGAAACGTTTTTACAGAAAGAGATTGGTGTAAAACCCAACAGATGTAGTTTTATTACATTTTCAGAAGATTGGCAAAACAATATTAGCCAGTGGAATGCCACGTTTACATCTAAAGATTTTGGATGGAAAGGAAGCTTAAAAAATCAGGATTTGATAGATTTTACAAAATCTAAATTTGATGTATTAATTTGTTATTTTTTAGCTAATCATAATGAATTGAAGCAAATTGCAGCCATGACTCAAGCCAATTTAAAAGTTGGATTATCTAATGAAGACGAAAGAGTGTACGATTTAATTATTGAGGTCGCTCCGAAAGAGTTCTCTATCTTTAAAACAGAATTAAAAAAGTATTTAACCATATTAAATAAAATATAATGTCCAAGTTTGTGGGTACAGGTGTAGCTTTAATAACACCATTTAAGAGAGACTTATCTGTAGATTTTAAAGCTTTAGAAAAATTGGTAGAATACAATATTACTAATGGTTTGGAATATTTGGTAATTAGTGGCACAACTGGTGAGAGTGGTACAATTACAAGAGAAGAAAAGAACGTCATTACCGATTGCATTATCAAAGTTAATAGCGGTCGTGTACCACTGGTTTTAGGTATTGGTGGTAACAACACAAAGGCAGTTATTGACGAGATATCGTCTACAGATTTATCGCAAATAGACGCTATTCTATCAGTGTCTCCTTACTATAATAAACCAACGCAAGAGGGTTTATATCAGCACTTTAAAGCTATTTCTTTAGTCTCACCAAAGCCAATAATACTATATAATGTTCCAGGGCGAACTTCAAAAAATATGTTGCCAGAGACTACGTTACGTTTAGCTCGAGATTTTGAAAATATAATAGCTGTTAAAGAAGCAGGCAATAATGTAGGGCAATATTTAGAGCTTTTACGAGATAAGCCTGAGGATTTTCATGTTATCTCTGGAGATGACGACTTGGCCCTAGCAGTTGCGTTAGCAGGAGGTTCTGGAGTAATATCTGTCATTGGTCAAGCCTTACCTGCTGAATTCTCTGAAATGATTAGACAAGGTATTGCTGGCAATGCCAAAGCAGCTTTTAAAACACATTTTGATTTAATGAATATTACTAGTCTTATTTTTTCTGAAAACAATCCTGCAGGTATCAAAGCTGTTTTAAAAGCATTAAATATGAGCGAAACACACGTGAGATTACCTCTAGTAGAAGCTTCAAACGAGCTAAAAATTGCCATTGAAGAAGAACTCGAAAACCTTGGTAAACGTTAAACTTCTTTTAAAGTAAAGCTAGAGTTCTTCTAAGCATGTATTTTAGTTAAAATATTTGTTTTTAAAATCCGTTAAATATGCATACTTTTGCACACTGTTTTAAATTTATGAAAAAACTAGTTTACATCCTATTAGCACTTTTGGTTTTCAATTCTTGTAGTGATTTTCAGAAAGTAATGAAATCTGAAGATATTGGCTTAAAATTCAAAACCGGCGAGGAACTTTTTGATGCTGGTAAGTACAGCAAGGCTAATCGTCTTTTTGAGCAAATTGTCCCAAAGTATAGAGGCAAGCCTCAGGCTGAAAAATTGATGTATATGCATTCTATGTGTTTTTATAAGCAAGAACAATATTATCTTTCTGGATACAGATTTGAGCAATTTGTAAGCTCATATCCAAAGAGTGAAAAGGCTGAAGAGGCAGCATTTTTATCGGCTAAGAGTTATTACGAGGAGTCTCCAATTTATTCTAAGGATATCGAACAAACAGTAAAAGCCATTGAGAAAGTTCAGCTATTTATTAACTCTTACCCGGATTCAGAATACCTTCCAGAGGCTAACGAGTTAGTGAAAGAATTGGATTTTAAGTTAGAAAAAAAGGCTTTTGAAATTGCAAAGCAATACAATCATATTTTCGATTATAAAGCTTCTATAAAATCATTTAATAATTTTTTATTAGATTTTCCTGGAGCAACGTTAAGAGAAGATGCACTGTATTATAAGTTTAATTCAGAATATAATCTAGCTATTTTAAGTATTGCATCACTTCAACCAGAACGAATCCAAATCGCTCTAGCAGATTATAACGCACTCATAAAAGCTTATCCAAATACAAAATATTTGGACGAAGCCAATAGTTTAAAAGAAGAATTAGAGAAAGTAAAACAAGAAAGTAAAAGTTAATCACTATAGAATATGGATTTAAAGAAGACTGACGCTCCTACGACGACGTTAACTTACAACAGAAATCAAATTGACGCTCCTACAGATAATATCTATGAAGCAATTTCTGTTATTGCAAAGCGTGCCGAGCAAATAAATACAGATATCAGAAGAGAATTGGTAGATAAGCTTGAAGAGTTTGCAACATACAATGATAGTTTAGAAGAGATTTTCGAAAACAAAGAACAAATTGAAGTTTCTAAATTTTACGAAAAATTACCTAAACCACATGCATTAGCAGTAAAAGAGTGGTTAGAAGGTAAAATTTACCATAGAAATACTGAGGAAAATACTCAGGAATAAAACACTAAATGTCTATTCTTAAAGACAAAAATATCTTACTGGGAGTTACAGCTGGTATAGCAGCATATAAGACGGCTCACTTAGTAAGACAATTTATAAAAGCAGGTGCCAACATCAAAGTAGTGATGACACCTGCTTCTAAGGATTTTATAACACCACTTACACTATCCACACTTTCTAAAAATCCAGTCTACTCATCATTCACTAATGAGGATGATGATAATGCGTTGTGGAATAACCATGTAGAGTTAGGCCTTTGGGCAGATGTATTTGTTATTGCACCAGCTACGGCTAATACATTATCAAAGATGGTTAACGGTATCTGTGATAATTTACTATTAGCTACATATTTATCTGCAAAATGTCCAGTTTATTTTGCTCCAGCAATGGATTTGGATATGTATAAGCATCAGTCTACAAAACACTCTTTCAAAAAATTAGAATCTTACGGTAATACTATGATTCCCGCAACTAGTGGAGAACTGGCTAGCGGTTTAGTAGGAGAAGGTCGTATGGCCGAGCCTGAAGATATAGTGAATTTTATAGAAAAAGATATACTAAGTCAGTTGCCACTAAACGGTAAAAAAGTATTGATTACAGCTGGACCAACTTACGAAGCTTTAGACCCTGTTCGGTTTATAGGAAATCATTCTAGTGGTAAAATGGGATTTGAAATTGCAAAAGCTGCGGCAAATCTAGGAGCTGAGGTAATCTTAGTTTCAGGACCAACATATCAAAAAGTACAATATAGCTTAATTGATGTGAAACCTGTTGTTAGTGCACAAGAGATGTATGATGAGGTTCATAAGCACTACAAATCTTCTGATATTGCTATCTTGTCTGCTGCAGTCGCAGATTATAGACCAAAACAAGTTGCAGATAAGAAAATAAAAAAGTCCGATTCTACGTTTACTATTGAGTTAGAAAAAACTAAGGATATTTTAAAGTCATTAGGGAAGCAAAAGCAGCACCAATTTTTGGTAGGTTTTGCATTAGAAACTAATAATGAATTAGAGCATGCTAAGCGCAAGTTAAAGTCTAAAAACCTTAATCTTATAGTGTTAAATTCCTTAAGAGATAAAGGGGCAGGTTTTGGTGGCTCAACAAATAAAGTTACATTTATAACGGAATCTAACGAGGTTATTGAAAACGAGCTCAAGTCCAAAAGCGAGGTCGCTAGAGACTTATGGCAACAAATATTAAAGCTAATAAATGCGTAAACTTTTTTTAATTTTCTTACTATTAACATCTACTGTGGTGATAGCTCAAGAATTAAATGCTACAGTAACTGTAGTTGCTCAACAAACAGGTAATGATAATAATGTTGTTTTTCAGACTTTAGAGCGTCAGCTCAAAGAGTTTATAAATAATACTCAATGGACGGATAAGAACTACAAAGCTCAAGAGCGTATTACCTGTAGTTTTCTCATTAACGTTCAGAACTATAGTAATGATGCCTTTTCTGCAACATTACAAGTACAAGCATCAAGACCTGTGTTTGGTTCTACTTACAGTACACCAGTTTACACATTTAATGACAGAGATTTTCAATTTAATTACATCGAATTTCAGAATCTGGTATTTAATCCAAATCAATTCGAATCTAATTTGATTTCAATGCTAACCTTTCATATTTATATGATATTGGCGATGGATGCGGATACATTTGCACCAAACGGTGGAGATTTGTATTACCGACAAGCACAAACTATAGCAGGTTATTCTGTTCAAGGTAATGCTCCTGGTTGGAAGTTAGAAGATGGTTTACAGTCCCGTTTTGCATTAATTGACAATGTTTTATCTCCTACATATAAGGAGTTTAGAACAACAATGTACAGTTACCATAGAGATGGATTAGACCTTATGCATAAAGATGTAAAAGCTGCAAAAGAAAAGATTGCAGAAGCGATACTAGAGCTACAAAAGATGCATTCTCGTAGACCAAATTCTTTTTTAATGCGAGTATTTTTTGACTCTAAAGCCAACGAAGTTGCAAAGATTTTTGGGGGAGGACCAAGCGTAAATATTTCTAAGCTTGTAGATGGTTTAAATAAGATTGCTCCAATCCACGCTTCAAAGTGGAAAAAGATTACGTTCTAAATTTAATACAGCCTATTTTCATTTTGTAGATTACAAAGATTAACTTTGTAACTATAAAACTGCATTCAATGCTCACTGCGTTAACCATTACTAACTATGCTATAATTGACGAACTCGAAGTTTCGTTCAACAATGGCTTTTCTATCATTACAGGTGAGACAGGAGCAGGAAAATCTATTCTTCTAGGTGGTTTATCTCTAGTTTTAGGAAAACGAGCAGATTTAACACAGATAAAAGACAAATCTAAAAAGTGCATCATAGAAGCTATTTTTGATATTGCTAATTATGATTTAAAGTCAGTATTTACTCATAAAGATTTAGATTACGACCCGCAAACTATAATAAGAAGAGAGATTTTGCCATCAGGTAAATCAAGAGCTTTTGTAAATGATACACCCGTAAACCTTGAGAACTTAAACTATTTAAGTACATACTTGCTAGATATACATTCGCAACATCAAACCTTACAATTGGTCGATGATTCTTACCAATTTAAGGTAATTGACGCTTTAGCTAAAAACGATACGATTTTAAATAATTACACGTCGGAATTAAAGCTTTATAAAAGTTTGAAGACGGAACTTGTTAAATTACAAAACTCTTTAAGTGAAGCTAAAAAGGAGTACGATTATAATCTGTTTTTGCTTAACGAGTTGGAAGAAGCCCAACTTGAAGACGCAAAATTAGACGAGTTAGAAGCTGCTTATGAGCAATTAAATAATGTAGAAACTATAAATGAAACACTAAGCTATTCAAAGTCATTGATTGACGCTGAAGAATTAGGTATTATTGAAAGATTGAACGAAGTCAAACGTCAGCTTTCTAATATCAGCCTTTTCGGGAAGCAATACGAAGCTATCCGAACACGTATAGAAAGTACAGCAATTGAATTAGATGATATTTTATTAGAATTAGATAATCTCGAAGGGCAATTATCCTCTGACCCTCAAGAATTGGAAAATGTTAGTGAAAAACTTAAAGTCATAAACAACTTATTACATAAGCATTCAGTTTCAGAGGTTTCAGAGCTATTAGAAATTAGTGAGACGCTTTCTCAAAAAGTAAATGCTTCAGAAAACTTGGATACTGATATTTCAGAATTAGAAGCCAAAATTAAAATTTCCGAAGAACGTTTAAATACCTTAGCCAATGAGCTTCATGAAAAGCGTGCCAAAATCATTCCTGGATTCAAAAAAGATCTTGAAAATATTTTGAGTCAATTAGGTATGCCCAATGCACGTTTTGATATCCAATTGCAAATGCATGAAGCGTTTACATACAATGGTAAAGATGAGCTTCAGTTTTTATTCATGGCTAATAAAGGCGGGCAGTTTACTGAGTTAAAAAAATCAGCATCTGGAGGCGAGCTATCTCGTATTATGCTAGCTATCAAATCAATTCTTGCTAATTACGTTAAGTTGCCTACATTGATGTTCGATGAAATCGACACAGGTGTTTCTGGAGAAATATCAAACAAAATGGGAGATATTATGAGAAGTATGAGTAAGCATATGCAAATATTTTCTATCACACATTTGCCTCAAATTGCTTCAAAAGGAAATTGGCATTATAAAGTGTATAAAACCGATAAGGATGACTTCTCGCAAACCCAAATGAAATTACTGTCTCAAGACGAACGCGTGGTAGAATTGGCACAGATGTTGGGCGGCGCAGATATTACAGAGTCGGCAATTGCTCATGCCAAACAGTTGCTCAATTAATAGTATATTTGAAACTTATTATAAAGATTAATTAATAGAATTAACAATGTCATATAATTTATTAAAAGGAAAAAAAGGAATCATTTTTGGAGCATTAGACCCAAATTCAATCGCATGGAAAACAGCAGAGCGTGTTCATGAAGAAGGCGGAGAGTTTGTTTTAACCAATGCACCAATTGCTATGCGAATGGGACAAATTAATGAACTTGCTGAGAAGACAGGTTCTCAAATCATTCCTGCAGATGCCACTTCTGAAGAAGACTTGCAGAACCTTGTCGAAAAGTCTATGGAGATTTTAGGAGGAAAAATGGACTTTGTATTACATTCTATAGGAATGTCAGTAAATGTTAGAAAAGGAAGACCGTATACAGACCAAAAGTACGATTGGACGCAAAAGGGAACGGATGTTTCTGCAATGTCGTTTCATAAAGTAATGTCAGCATTATATAAAAATGATGCTATGAACGAGTGGGGAAGTATAGTAGCATTGACTTATATGGCCGCACAACGCGTTTTTCCAGATTATAATGATATGGCGGATAACAAGGCTTATCTAGAAAGTATAGCGCGTAGTTTTGGGTATTTCTTTGGACGCGATAAAAAAGTAAGAGTAAATACCATCTCTCAATCACCAACACCAACAACAGCTGGCCAAGGTGTTAAAGGCTTTGATGGCTTTATAGCTTATGCAGAAAAAATGTCCCCTTTAGGAAATGCAACAGCATTAGATTGCGCAAATTATACGGTTACTTTGTTTAGTGATTTGACTAAGCGCGTTACATTACAAAACCTATTTAATGATGGCGGTTTTAGTAATATGGGGGTAAGTGATGCTGTAATGGAGGCTTTTGTGGAGAAAGAGTAAATTAAATTATTAAATACGTTTAAAGCCATTGCTATTGTAATGGCTTTTTCTATTTACTATACTTACTTTTGTTATCATGGAATCGTTATATTATTCATTTATAATCCCTGTATATAATAGGCCCAATGAAATTGAAGAACTTTTACAAAGTTTCACAAAATTAGAAGGTAATTTTAAATTCGAAATTGTAATCGTTGAGGATGGCTCTACAGAAACCTCGGAAATAGTTATATCTAAGTTTTCAAATAAATTGGATATTGGTTATTTCTTTAAAGAGAACTCGGGTCCTGGCGATTCTAGAAATTATGGAATGCAACGTGCTAAAGGTAATTACTTTATAGTATTAGATTCTGACGTTATTCTACCATCAAATTATCTTCTAGAGGTAGATGATTATTTATCAAAAACCTTTTACCATTGTTTTGGTGGACCAGATGCTGCTCATGAATCTTTCAGTGATTTACAAAAAGCAATCAATTTTTCAATGACTTCGTTTTTAACCACTGGAGGAATTCGTGGAAGTAAAAGAGCACGCCGAGATTTTGAACCTCGTAGCTTTAATCTAGGGCTTTCAAAAGAAGCCTTTAACGCATCAAGCGGTTTTGGAAAAATACACCCAGGAGAAGACCCAGATTTAATACTAAGATTAAGAGACCTAGGATATAAAACAACACTAATAGTGTCAGCATTTGTCTATCATAAGAGACGTATTTCTTGGCAAAAATTTTATAAGCAGGTTCATAAGTTCGGTCAGGTTAGACCTATACTCAATAAGTGGCATCCTAGCTCAAAAAAAATAACCTATTGGTTTCCTACTATTTTTGTTTTAGGATTAGTAACAAGTCTGTTTTTTGCGCTTAATGGTTTCTACTATTTTATCTTTTTTTACGCTATTTACTTTTCAGCTATTTTATTTAGCGCATTGCTTTCTACGAAGAGTATCCAAATAGCTATTATGTCTTTAGTAGCTGTTTGTATTCAATTTTATGGATATGGTTATGGATTTGTAAAATCAACACTGAAATTCATGCTTTCAAAAAAAGCTGCTCAAGAGATTTTTCCTAAATTGTTTTTTAAATGAATAAAAGAAAATCTAAATACGGTTTTGGCAAAATAAAAAGAGGTAATCTCAAGCTTTTTGGTGCTTTTTTAGGCGCTGCTTTTTTGTTTTTATTACTTACTAAACTATCACAAGATTATACAGAAGAGGTTTCTTTAAATGTCGAATTATCTAATCTCGAAGACGAATTAGTGATAGTAAACGACTCACTACCTAAGGTTAAAGTGATGGTGAAGTCAAAGGGATTTAGTTTGTTAAAATATATGTTTAATGACAGTGAGACTATAACCATTGATGTTCAGTCAGAAATGTTCAAAAAAAATAAAAGCTTATTTTGGGATGCTAAGAATAAAAAATATAAGCTCAATACCTTACTTGGAAAATCTGTTGAAATATTAGATATTAAACCAGATACCATTGAGTTCAAATATGATATGTTAGCATCTAAAAAAGTGCCTGTAGTATTAAATAAAAAAGTTGTCTTTTCTGACGGATTTGATATAGTGAATAATTTTAAATTATCTCAAGACTCTATAAAGGTAATTGGTTCAAAACAGATTATAGACACAATTGATTCTGTAGAAACAAAATTATTTCAACTAGAAAATATAAACAAGGATATTTCTAAATCTATTACGTTAGTCAGTGTTAAGGATGTTGAGTTTATGCCCAAAAACCTATACCTTGAAGCAAAGGTGAGACGTTTTACTGAAGGTGAGTTTACATTACCCGTGGAGTTAATTAATATTCCAACTGGTAAAATTGTAAATATATTTCCAAAAGAAGTGGACTTGATTTTCTATGTAGATATTGAGAATTTTAAAAATGTTAAGCCCGAAGATTTTCGGTTAGTGTCCGATTTCAATGATGTTAAGAACGATTCACAGTCTACATTAAATATTCAGATTGCAAAAAAGTCTGATTTAGTCAAGCGAACACGATTGCTTCAAAACAATTTAGAATTTATTATTGCCAATTAATGAAAACTAATAATAATCATATTATCATAGGGATCACCGGTGGAATAGGTAGTGGTAAAACAACTATTTCACGATATTTTGAAGAGTATGGTATACCTGTTTATCATGCAGATGATGAGGCTAAGGCTTTAATGAATCGTTCTAAAGTCATTCGTAAAAAATTAATAGCTCTTTTTGGAGATACTGCTTATGTAGATAATACTTTAAATCGTGATTATTTACGTCAAAAAATATTTAATGATAAGACACTACTTCAAAAAATGAACCGTATTGTACACCCTAAGGTTGGCGCTCACTTTAAGCGTTGGATAAAAAAACAACAAGCACCTTACGTACTAAAAGAAGTCGCCATAATTTTTGAAAATAATCTTCAAGACCAATACGACTACATTATAACCGTTGTTGCTGACGAAGAAGAGCGAATACGCAGAGTTACTAATCGCGACAACACATCTAAAGCTTCAGTAGCAGCTATAATTTCCAATCAACTTCCAGACGCTGATAAAATTGCCCAATCAGATTTTGTTATTTATAACAATAATTTAGAAGAGTCAAAAAAACAAGTTACTTCTATCCATAATCAGCTATTATCAAAGTTAAATTGAGTCAAATTTTAACATTTGTGTTAATGTAAGGTTAAACACAATTTAGGCTAAATGTTAAAATGTTAAATTTGAGCGATGAACAAAAAGCTTTTTGTGTTATTGGTGGTATTGATGAGTCTATCACTCATAGGTATTATTTTCGTTCAATCATTTTTTATTAATAGTAGTCTAGAAAATGAGAGTAAACAATTTACTTTAAACGTAAAAACAGCTCTTAGTTTAGTATCGAATCAGATAGACGACTATGAATATAGGAATTATAGAGATAAGTTACAACCTTATCTATCTAATACTAATGAGCCAGATTCAACAGCAGTACAACGTTTACTTGTTGCTTTTGAAGATAATGAAAATGATAAAACGATAGTTCATCAAAACATCGTTCTCGAAGAGCGTTTTAAAATACCATCTTTGTTCTTTGAAATAGATGCAGATAGTACTGACTTTAGTAAATATACTAATGAAAGAATTACTGAAGTCTACCAAAAATCCTCTTTAGATAATGGTTCCATGGAGCGTGTATCTCAGATAAGAGAATTAGACAACATGAATGATGAAGCTAAAAATTTCTTATACAGAGATTCTTATAAGGCCTTAGTAAGTCAGTATCAATATCCAATTAACAAACGTGTAAGCACAGAGTTAGTTTTAAATTTCGTTAAAAAGAACCTTAACAATCAAGGTGTAAAAACAGACTTTGAATTTGCAATTTTTGATGATGATTTATCTACAAAAGTTAGAACAGAGAATTTTAAGAAAACAACTAATTCTTATGGGGTTCCTATATTTCTAGATGTTAATGATGAGAGTTCCTACACGCTTTGGGTGGATTTTCCGGAGCGTAATAAGTTTTTATTTTCCACTATTTTGTGGATGATAGTTTTATCGATAGTCTTTACGGCAATTATCATTCTAGCATATACGAGTGCCATTTATCAATTAATAAAGCAGCGACAGATTTCACAAATTAAGACTGATTTTATCAATAATATGACACATGAGTTTAAAACGCCAATTGCAACTATAAATTTAGCTTTAGATGCCATCAAAAATCCTCAGGTAATAGATGATAAGGAGAAAGTCGCGCGTTATTTGTCAATGATAAAGGAAGAAAATAAACGAATGCATGCACAGGTTGAAAATGTATTAAGGATATCTAAACTTGAAAAAAATGAATTAAATATTAGTAAGGACAGGGTGGATTTGCACGACTTAATTCAAGAGGCTGTTGACCATGTTGAGCTGATAGTTGAAGACAGAAAAGGGTATATAAAAACGGATTTAAATGCTGAGTATTCAACGGTACTTGCTAATGACAGTCACTTTACGAATGTCATTATTAATATTTTGGATAATGCTGTAAAATATTCTCCGCAAGAACCTAAAATTAATATTGTCACAGAAAATATTGGAAACAGTATAATCT
>NZ_JABDQL010000060.1 GCF_013042245.1 Winogradskyella sp.
ATGATATAGTAAAACTGTAACATTATGACTTTTATGGATATATTTACTATTCTGTGACATCGAGTCACAAAATAGTAATAATTAACGAGGCAAGCCTCGAGGTATTAAACCTGAAAGCGAATAAATTGAATCAACAAACTACCGTTTCATTATCAATGTCACGGTAGTTTTCTTTTCATGTGTTTCTATGTATTGTTTTTTTTAGGACACATGCTGTTCGCTATTAATCATTCCTTTTGGTGATAATATGTTTAGCATGCTCGTTTCATAACAATTATTTTTTTTCGTAACTTGAATACTTAACCAAAATTCAATCAAACGCGTGTCTATTCTTATCAAAAACATAAAGCAACTGCTCCAAGTACACGAAAATAATGTGACTATTATTAAGGGAGCGGATATGAAAAAACTTCCTGTATTAGAAAATGCTTATCTATATATTCAAGATGATACCATTGTGGAATTTGGTACTATGGATTTTTGTGAAGGCATTGATGCCGAAACAGTAATTGATGCTACAGGAAAAATAGTTTTGCCTTCTTGGTGTGATTCTCACACGCATATTGTTTATGCTGGTCATCGTGTTTCGGAATTTGTAGATAGAGTTAATGGTTTAAGTTATGCTGAAATAGCCAATCGTGGTGGTGGAATTTTAAATTCGGCTAAACAATTACAAGTAACATCTGAAGACGATTTGTATGAGCAATCTATTCAACGTCTAAATGAAATGATTGCAATGGGTACTGGTGCTGTTGAGATAAAAACAGGTTATGGACTCACAGTAGAGGCTGAATTAAAAATGCTCAAAGTTATTAAACGTATCAAGCAAGTCAGTTTAGCTAAAATTGCACCAACTTTATTGGCAGCACATGCTATTCCTTCAGAATATAGAGATCGTAAGAAAGCATATGTAGATAAAATTATTAATGAATTAATTCCTAAAGCTTCCGCTCTACGTATCGCCAAGTATATCGATGTATTTTGTGAAGAAGGCTATTTTTCAGTTGAAGACACCAAAAGAATTCTTGAAGCTGGTAAGAAACATAATCTTATTCCTAAAATACATGTAAATCAGTTTAACATTCTCGGTGGCGTTAAACTTGGCGTTGAATATAATGCACTTTCTGTTGACCACTTAGAAGAATTAAATGATAAAGACATTAAAGCCTTAAAAAAGAGCAATACAATGCCTGTTGCTTTGCCTGCTTGCTCCTACTTTTTAGGTATTCCATACACGCCAGCACGACAAATTATTGATGCTGGCTTGCCATTAGCAATTGCAACAGATTTTAATCCTGGGTCTACACCTAGTGGAAATATGAATTTTGTAGTTAGCACCGCATGTATAAAACTAAAAATGACACCTGAAGAAGCTATAAATGCTGCAACAGTAAATGGAGCCTATGCCATGGGATTTAGTAATATGTATGGCAGTATTACACGTGGTAAAAAAGCAAATATCATTATTACAAAACCTATGGAAAGTTATGCTCAAATACCATATGAGTTTGGTCATAACCCTATCGACACCGTAATAATCAACGGACAGGTTTTAGAAAATAAAAAAGCCTGAAGTAAGATAAACAGCTTCAGGCTTTTTAAAAAGGCACTAACCAACCAATCTGTAATTTCTATCTTAAGGTAAACTCAGATGAAGAAATTAAATTATTTTCATTAAATACATTGACTATGTAACGTCCTTTCTCAAACTTTTCATCTTCAGTAGGAGATACAAATTCACATATATTTAGATTGCTGTTCTCGTAGTTAAAACGACTAATTAAACTGTAATTAAGTGTTTGGTCTTCGAATTCTATCTGATTATTAGACCCTAAAACATTATTTTGAGGGTCAATAATCTGTATATATAATTCTTTATCACCAGTCTCTGCTAAAAGATTTTTTGCTACTGTATAGCATACTTTTATTTTATCGCTACGTCTTGCACGCTCTGTAGGTATTTGCTTCCCACTACTTCTTTCAATAACACCAAAACCCTTAAGGCCAATTGTCTGTAAGGCTCCTGCGTCTTTAACCACTCCTGCTAATTCTGTATTTTGTACTAAAAGTGAATCTGTAAATGCAGCGCGTTCAGCTAATTGAATTTGCGTACTATCTAAAGTTGTAGCTAATAACTCGTTTTCTACTTTTAGACGGTCATTTTCTTGCAATAAGACATCCATTTCTTCTTGAAGCGCTAAATATTTCTTTTTGTATCTCCATAAGCTTCCAACACTATTTTGTGAGACCTTAAGAGAATCCATTAAACCTTGAATACGATTTCTAGCTTCAACAAGTGTTTCGTTTGCAATTTCATTTTCACCGATAGCTGCATCATACTGCTTAGCCATAACACTCAAGTCATTCATTACTTGTTTTTTCTGTTTTACAAGTTCTGCGGTCTCACTTTTTTTGTCGCTGTAAAGTTTAGATGCATAAAACCCCGTTCCTAGAAATAACGCGAGTAAAATACCTATGGCAACTTTTAGTCCTGTGTTATTGTTTGTTTTGTTCATAATTCAATTTTATTTAGTTATTGTGATTCTTATTTTTTAATCTTTAATTTAAGGTCTTTAACTTATTAAAATGTAATTTTATTTAAATTTTTAAATCTAAATGCAAAATTTAATTCAGTTTACATCTAAAGACCGTGACATGCTTGTAAAAACTCGCAAAGGCGAGACCAAATTTGGTGAACATGTTCAGTTGAATAACAACTTCACTAACATTTACGATGATATTAAAGCTTTGGACGTCGACTATGTTATATTTGGTATTTCTGAAGATATTGGCGTTGTTGCAAATCACGGTAAATCAGGAACATACAAGGCTTGGAATGCCACTGTAAAAGTTTTGTTAAATACACAGAGCAACACGTTTATTGATACAAAACGCATCCTAGTTTTAGGCTATTTAAATTATTCAGAACAAAGGGAACAGCTTAAAGATCTAGAACTATCTAAAAAGAAGAGGATTTCATTAGCTCGAAAACTTACTGAGCAAGTTGACAGCGATGTATCACATTTGGTTTTTTCTATCATTAATGCTGGAAAAATACCAATAATCATTGGAGGCGGCCACAATAATGCCTACGGAAATATCAAAGGGGCGTCATTAGCTTACAATACATCTATAAACGCTATAAATTTTGATGCACATCATGATTTTAGACCACAAGAAGGAAGGCATAGCGGTAATGGTTTTAGATATGCTTATAATGAAGGTTTTCTAAAAAACTATTTCATTTTTGGACTACATGAAAATTATATTTCACAGAATAGTCTTGATACCCTAAACTCTACTAAGGGTGTTGTTTACAATACGTTTGAAGATGTGTCTGTTAGAAAACGATTGGGTTTTAAATCAGAAATAAAACGTGCTTTAGATTATGTAAACACTACTCATTTTGGGCTTGAGATAGATTGTGACGCTATTGAAGATATACCGAGTAGTGCAATGACACCAAGTGGATTTTCAGTAACAAAAGTAAGACGTTTTATAAGTAAAGTCGCCATCGAAAAGAATGTAAGTTACTTGCATATTTGTGAAGCTGCTCCAACAAAAAATACAGAAGCACCAGTAGGTAAACTCATATCATATTTAATTACAGATTTCATAAAAGCACATGCAAACTCAAATAATTAGCTACTACCCGAAGTACGCCAAATATTTCTATGATTATAACATCGAATGGCTTGAAACTTTTTTTTACGTTGAACCATATGACGAAGAAGTTTTAAGTAAACCAGAAAAATATATAATTGATAGAGGTGGACATATTTTCTTTGCAAAACAAGAAGACCAAATTTTAGGTACGGTCGCTCTAATGCCAACAGAAAAAAATGATATATTAGAGTTAACCAAAATGGCGGTTCTACCCGAAGCTCGTGGTCAAAAAATTGGACAGCAACTTTTACAACACTGTATTGATTTTGCTAAAGAAAAAGAACTAAAAGCACTTATGCTCTACTCTAATACTATATTAAAAAATGCAATATATCTTTATCGGAAATACGGATTTAAAGAACTAAATCTTGAAAAAGATAATCCTTATGAACGCGCTAATATTAAGATGTTGTTGAAAGTTTAATTATGAAAATCCCTACCCTTTACTTCAAAATTCTCAGGTATTAAATAATCAGTAATAATCTTACTTGTATTACCAAATTGATTATGACGAAATTTTAAAACTAGAAGTGTAACGGATATGTCTAAAATCTTGAAATACTTATATCTTTTTTTTTATTAAAAGCTTTTTTTACATTTTCACCTTCAAGTTTTATAAAGTGTCCATTTTCGTTAGTATGAAAATTCCACCTTGCTTCCATAGAAGCACCACAATCCTTATTTTTTGAATTATTATCTGTTGTGTTCCGCTTACTCGAATAGGTAACCCTATAACTCAGAAAACAATCACCCATATTCATTTTATAATCACCATTAAAACGTTTAGCCAGTTTCCATGTTTTTCTTGAATTATTAGTCAATAATTCATTTGCATTTTCAGGTAGTTTAAAGTCTTTCTCAAAACATGAAATTATTATACCGAGCAATACAATAATAAAAAAGACCTTATTTTTCGTATTAATTATCTAGAGCTTTCAAACTATCCAACTTACGCTGAAGTGCTTCAATTTGTTCGGTATTATTATTGATTTTTGGAACAACTATTAAAGAATCTAAGGTTTGCTCGATATCTAAATCTAATTTAGGCTTTTCATTAAAATAGTAACCGATACCTTCACTAGCCCGCCATGCTTCGTTTAACTGACTGTAAATTGTCTCGTCCCATTGGCTTGGATGTTTTACATCAATCCATATAACATCACGGTATTCGCTATCGATTAAAGCTAAATCAGGCGTGGCTGAACCATCAAATTGTCCTTTTTTATTAATTGCAGACACTGTTCCGAGAAAAAACATACGTTTGCGACCTGCAATATCTTTAATATAAGGTCGAAACTCAACAGGCTTATTAGCATCCCAATCAAACTCTTTGCGAGATTCTACAATCTTTAATGGCATAGCAGAGACACCAGCATAACCCTGTTTTTTGCTCGCATGATCGTAATAATAAAGTTTATCTGTTCCATCAGCAGGAATAAAAACACTATAGCTTAAACTCGTACGTTCATCCCCAACTGGTTCTAAACCAAACCAGTGGTACAATCCGCTGTAAGCATCTGAATTATTGTCTGCAAAATCAAAATCTGTAACATAAGGTTGTTGATTTTGATCTACGGGCATTTCAGGAATTTTTACAGCCGTTTCCATATTCCAAGGTAATGGATCACTAAATCCACCTAAAAACTTTAGAGATTCTGCTTGAAGTTGAGATACTTTTTCAGACAATGTGTTTTGCTTTGTTAAAAAGGGATAGTTTTTAATTTTATCGGGACTCACAAATGTTCCCTTTCCTATGGTGATGCGCTCTAGATAATCATTAAAATCATGCTCTCCATTATCTACAATCATCACACCACCGAACGTTGGATATGGAAAAAAGAAGCCTTTCCATTTAATTAGACTAACTACTTGTACCCAACTGCCATTATCATTTTTCATGTAAAAGGTATCGCTTGGCTCGTAATTGAATAACATCCAAGGATTAAAACGTTGTACGACTGCATTATATGTGTTTCGGCTAAATTTTAAGGTTTCGCCAATTGAAAATGTCACAGGAATACGATTTTGGTTAGAAAAGCGTGGAAAAGGCGTTGTACTACTTACTGAAAAAACTTCTTCGGTATTATCGCTAATACGCTGCATAATGTATTTTTCTGAAGGTTGAATAGCCATTGTCCATTTATTCTCATCATCGACTCTTACCAAATGCGGAAGCGACACGTCTTTGGTTTCTCCAACACTCTCGTTTGCCATAGAAAAAATATTTCTAAGTGGTTGAATACGTTCATTTTGTGTTAATGGCAATTCGTGAATTTCAACTTTATTTAGATGATTGAATACGTTATATGTTTTCATATAATCGTACATTCCATAATGCCAACCAAACACGTATAAAATCCCAAAAAAAACGAGTAATAATCCCAAAGTTCCTAAACGTGAAGCGGTACTTGCGGTTTTTCTAAATTTACGCAAACCTAAAAGTAATATAAGCACACTGATAAGAATTACGAAAAAGAATTTTCTTAAAAATAGTAATGCAGGTTGATAATCGTCACGAAGTACAAACAAAAGTATGAGCACTACTAAGCTTAGTAATACCGTAATTATCTTTTGTTTTCGTCCTTTTTTCCAGTATGATTTTATCATTCTTTATTTTTTTCCATTCTGAACTTAATTCAGAATCTTGTAAATTATTAAAACTATTTTTCTAGGATACTGAAAAACTTCAGCATGACACTTTACGTTACATTAACCCCTTGTCTTTAAGTCGCTCACGTGCAGATTTTTTTTCTACCTCCATTTCTTTCTTAGATTCTGTTTTAATTTCTGCTTTAGCTTCTTCTACAACTTTGGTATCTTTTGTTTTTAAATCTTCGATAAAATCTTTCCCTTTTTCTACAGCATCTTCAACTATATCACTAATAGAATCACTTTTTTGTTCAATTACTTCAGTAGATTTAATTACAAAACTTGCCAAATAAGTACCTATCAATGTACCAGCAGCAAACGATGCAAAAGCCGAAATACCATTATAGCTAGAAAATAC
The DNA here is from genome assembly GCF_013042245.1 of Winogradskyella sp. Taxonomy (GTDB): domain Bacteria; phylum Bacteroidota; class Bacteroidia; order Flavobacteriales; family Flavobacteriaceae; genus Winogradskyella. The sequence continues at coordinate 6,674 of NZ_JABDQL010000060.1, forward strand.
AGCTATAGGTGTTAAAAACTCAACAATCAAAGCAGCTATCATTACTATAGTAACTACAAAAATTAGTCTAGGTATAATACCTTGTTTGTATACAAATCCTTTTGGATTGTCTGGTGACATTTGGAGTTCCTTGCTGTTTGCTATTTTATTAAGCGTTCGGTATGCACCATTTCCATTGGACTCTCTCCAATACAGAAAAATTCCAAATAATATAGCAACTATGAATATAACGAGTTCTAATCCCATGGTTTTAAAGTTTAATGTTCTATAAAATTAGTCTATAAAAACTAAATATTGTTACTAATTGTCTTAATTACCCAATCTTTAAATGATTCATCCCAAGTATTGTAATTCTTATAGAATTGGTCCTTATCGTACCAGTAAAGGAATAAAACATCCTTGGGAGAAACATTGATAAGTAGCTTCCAGATTAAATCTTGTTGATATACTGAAAGTGAAGAATGTGGTTTGTGTAATGCAAAATACATTTGCTCATCCACCATATCTTCTAATTTATAGACGTTACTTCGTGATAGTCTTTCTAGGTATAATTCTACACTCATAACTTGCTTACGAGACTTTATATCTAACTTATTCAAATAGCTTTTAAACAACATAGAATCTGATAGTATATCATTAATAGAATGTTGTGTGTCTTTTAATAACTGTGCAAATTCATATTTCTTAATACGCTCATATTTAGGGGTATTGACAACATCATCTAAATGACATTCTATAATAATATGGTCTCTTAGTTTTTCTACTAATTCTGGTTGTAAAATATGATAAATTAAGACATCATAATGCGTGTCTTTTATAGCCTCTTTGTATGAGTCCATATCTTCAAAAACAACAATAGTTTTTATAAAATCTCTAAGTACATAGACACCACCAAACGCCTTTGTGTAAAAGGAACTGGTTTCAAAATTGAGATTAGGCATAATTAAATCTCTACCACGTAAATCACCATAAGCCTTTGCAGATTCTAAAATTTGAGCCTGTAGCGCTTCATCTATAAAATTATGATTGTGTTTAAACTTTTCAATGAGTTGAAATTGCTCTTGCTGTTGATGGTAAAGATTATCCATTAAATGAAAATTAATGGTAATAGCATCATATTTTAATACATCCAAAGGCTCATAAAATGTATCTATTTTTTGGTCAAAATCAATTATTACTGCAGAATCTCTGGTGATATCATTAATTTTCTTTGAATAATTCTTAAAAATTAACTGCATCATATCTCTATCAAAAGAATGATAGGGAGAATAGACTGGTTTTCTATTTTGTAATGGAGAAATGATAATACCTTGAGGATTTGATGGTCCGTTACAAAGGTAATTATCGTCCTTTTTTTCTTCAGCAACTTCTGGACTCCAACCTACACCATCAATAGAAAACTTTTTAAGTTTAGTTTTTGTAAAACCAAGTTTAACCAAGCATTTGTTATAACGCTCCACAAGTTTTCCACTCACTGGAATGAGTTCACTTCTGTATAAATTTGCTTGTTTTAATTTTTGCATTGATTATTAACTTTCCTTACCAAACTGCTCTCTAGCTTCCGTTTCAATATTTAACTGATTGACTCTTGCATCTACTTTACGTTTAAAGTCAGTATCTGCAATGGTTGCTACGTTATCTAAATAACGTATGACTTCTTGACGACGAATGTCCGAAAAGTTTAAACCTTTCATATTAGACTTCATTAATTCTTGAAGCATATTGAATTTTGTGTCATAATCTTTTTTGAAATATGTTTCTGGATTCTCAAACCAATCTTGTTCCAAATCAAAATCCGTTAATCGTAATGAAATTGCAGATTGAATGTTACGCACATCACGGGATGAAAAGAATGGAAAAATCTTTTGAATTTCTTTATACAACGCCCCATAAAACATGTGATCTTCATTTTGATGAAGCTTCTCAACTTTATCAAACGTATCATGTACGCGCTCTTCTGAAGGTTTTTTAACAGCATTTAAAATATCGCCCATACTTTTTGCTAAGCCTTGATCAGCTAAATATTTATAGCCTTCTGGGTCATTCATATTAATGAATTCTGGTATGGTATCTTGCAGTTTTCGCCACCAAATATGGTCTTGGTCTAAAAAATCGTGCTCTGTTCGTGCTCCGTCAATTTTAAAACGCCCTTGAACACGTGAAATCACCGCTTTATCCAACATTTCTGGTAAGTTGGTAAATAAACCAATTGAGCTATTACCATAGTTAACAGCATAAGCACCTTCAGTATATCTTAAAAACACGCCAATTACTTCTTTTACGCCTGCAGAAACACCTTGAGTCGTTCGTTCTTGAAGGTTGTTTTCTGCATCATCTATCGGTGCGAAAATAAGTTTTGTTGGGTCTTGTAGAGGTTTCATCCATTCTACCATTTTCTCGGCAGAACCACCTTGAAACGTACTAATCAACGTGTCTGGCATTGGATGAAATAAAAATGGAATATCTAAATTATCGCAATGTTCTTTTAATCGCGTAGCTATTGCTGCAATAAGCATACTTTTTCCAGTTCCTGGAATTCCATATCCCATAAATACTGGCATAAAACCACCTAATTCTTGAAAAGGATTTTTCTGAGCTTCAAAGTCATAGCTCAACATACGTTCGGTTAAACGACGTGCAAAATGCTTTGCATCTCGGTTACCTACAATTTGTTCAAACTGTATTGTATTGAATTCTACGCTTTTTGCGCTACCTTCAAATGTGTTACTCCATCCATCAATTGCAAAATCGCTATTTTCTAGTTTATAAGCTCTATCAACTATAGTTTCGGTATATTCTAAAGTGCTTTTTCGAAGTTGAATTTCAGAAATTAAAGCTTCAAAATAAACGACTGTAAAATCGATAACATCCTTGTCTGATTTGATGATCTCTGGATGAGACAAATATTTATCATAATAGAATAAACTACAAGATATCCCTTTTAATGGCGTTAAAAATGAAACCTCTGGAATGCCTGCAAACTTCTGCTTCATAACACTTAAATCGTCAGAAGCTTTGGGTTTTAAATCATGAATTATCTTATATGACATAGAAAACAACATAAAAGCAGTGGCAGTATGCATTTTACTCTCATACTCACGTTTTCCATTATTATCTAACGCTAATTTATTTTCTATCAAAGAGGATAAACCCGAAGCATCATAATAACTATCTCTAATCCATAAGCCTAAACCAATACCTTCCTGAACAGCGTAAAGTGTATTGTTTAGGTGAATTGGAAGTGCAACAGATTCTGGCAATAAACGCTTTTTTAGCTCAAGAATAGTCTTAGAAACTGATGTGATTTCTGATGTTCCATTACCTTTAGCACGAGATAAATACAATAAAATAGATTCGTCTTGTGCATCTTTATCCTTATTTCGTGCACGCTCACCTTGCTCCCATTGAATGCTTTTAATATATGAAGTTGCTTCATCACGAAGCATATCGAGTTCTGTTTGTTTTATAGGAAAGGTAGAATTATGTTCCATCTTATTGCTTTTGGTTTTTAGTTATGTCTAAAAGTCACTGACCTGTATCGGCGGTTTCGCCAACTTATCAATCACTTCGGGTGTTTTGTTATACAACAACTGAATGATACGATGTGGTGCCAAAACATATTTTTGTTTTTTGATTGCTCCCCATTTTTGAAAGGTTTGCTTGTTAAAAAAACTACCTTCTTTAAACTCTGAAGTTGATTTAACTTCGTCAATTTTTAATGAAAACGCATAACTTTCTAAAGGAATTTCTTTCTTCGCAATAGCATCAAGAATGGTGTGTGTAATCTTATTTTCATCCTTTGCAAACACGTTATGCAATGGTCCTAAATCTATTATTTTCAAAAGCTTTGGTAAAATATCTTCGTGCTTTCTATCGATGGAATACGCCATGGCGTCTAAATTCATTTTACGGTCAGCGGCTTGCTTTATGGTGGTGTAAATTTCTGTTTTATCTTTAATTGGGTCTTTTCCCTTATAATTAAAATACATGAAGCATACAAAAGGCCTATTATGAGAAACATCGTAAAAACTCCAGCTCGTCATATACTCGGCGATTTCAGGTTTTGGCGATTTTAAAATCTTTCCTTGAATGAAACGATTGAATATGAATTGTTGTTTTACATTGGTATAGTAAACTATTGACGCTGCTTGAAATAATCGTGATTTTTTAATCGATTGCTTTTGTCTCATTAAAGTATCTAGAAACTCTTCTTGAAGCACTTCAACTGACGTTAAACGATTTAGATATTCTTCGCGCAGTGCTAAATCATTAAACAAATACCGAAATTCTAAGTAATTAGGAAATCCAGAATCGGTTAAATCAATCTTCATATTATCCTCATCATCATACATGTATTTTACACGCATGGCTTCGATGGAGTACAATAACAAATCGCAATATTGCTTAAAAAACACCAATTCCTGCTCAGCACATAATTGTTGCTGTTGCATTTTTACAATCAATTCTTTTACGGTAAAATCTACCATGCTATGGTAAAATTCGTACTGTTGTTTAGAATCTAATTGTGCTGAATCTAATGGTGTTACAATCATGGGTTAGTATGCAGTATTCAATAATCAGTATACAGAAAACATACTCAAATCTTAAAGTCTGAGTACTGAAAATTGCACACTGTTTAATCATAATATTATCCTAATAAATCGTCTTCTTCCACTTCTGGTTTTAGGTCTGGCACATCTCCGCTAGGATTATCACCTTGTGGATTATTTGGTACTGTATTATCTGAGTTATAATACTCGTCAAAAATTGCTTTCATATCAATACCATAACGGTCTGCAAAGTTCTTCTGGATTTCAATATCCTTATTTCGAATTTCCTTCAAAGCTTCTGCATAGCTGCCATAAACACCTTGCATTACTTTTTCGTGCACTGGGATATTATCCATCATTTCTTGACGTGCTTTTGCGCTTGCTGTATGCATTGCTGCTAATGTTTCTCCAATATGTTCGTCGGTTTTTACACCCAAATGCTCTAAGATTGCAGCAAACTCTTGATCCGTACGCGCTTTTAATGCTACTACGTAACCATCATAATACTTTAATCTCTCGTCTGTGTCACTTTTTAGTTTTGCACGATGGGTTTGTAAGTTACTGCGTAAAGACGTTAATACTTTAATCGTTAAATTATGTTTGTGTACAAAACTATCTTTAGAAGCAGCGAGTGTTGTGTAAGCATTTTTTAGACCTTCTAGTTCCTCAACAGACTGCTCAAGTTTTGTTACTTTAGATAAAGCCTCAGAATATTCTGTCGATTGTTTATCCGCTACATCTGTTAAGGCTTGTCTTGCTTGTTTTAATAACGCATATTCTGCTTCTAACTTATCTTCTACTTCTGCCTTTTTCTCTAAAGCCTTTGTATGATTTTTACTTGCTTCAACGATAGCATCTTGCAGCTTGTCTTCAACCTCTTTAATTTCAACCTCACGGTCTTTTAAACGCTTAATTGCTGCTTGACTTTTAAAAGACAACTCGTTAAGCAATGTCTGAACGTCTGCAGTTTCAATACGTTCTTGAAACATAGCTTTTGCCTTGTTATCCGCAGCATCACGTTCTTTTTGGGCTGAAGTTAACTCGTCTTCGGCATTTTCTATTTTACTTTTTCGTCCCCAGAGATTATTCCACCATGTATCAGGTATATTTTGAGCATCCTCGAGCTCAACTTTAGCACGCTCCAAACGTTTAACCGCATCATCAATGATTTTCTGCTCTGCCTTATTAAGCGCAGAGAAGCCTTCGAACATGATACCTACTTCATCTTGATAATCTGTTAAATCTTTGATAGCATCCAAAAGCGTGGTTCTATCCTTTTCTGCCATATCTACAACATTATCTAATGTTGCATTCAAGATTTTTTGACGACTTTCTGGGTCATCTTCTTGTGCTAATTTAGATTTCATTTGGTCAATGGCTTTGCCCCAATTGACATCTACTTTTTCAGATTTTTCTTGAGAATTGGTTTCTAATAAATCAAAATCATCAGACATATGCTATATTCTATTTTAGGGTTGAACAAAATTTGGTTAACAATTTCGGTAATTTTTATCATTATAAAAAGATTCCGACAAAATATAAGTGTAAAATTTTAATAATTTGTTACAACTTCTTAGGCTCGTAATCCTTAATTTTATGTTTTACAAACTTATTTTCCATTATGAGATTAATCAAAACCGCATTATTTCTTTGTTTTCTTATTGTTTTATACTCTTGCAAATCAGATAAAAAAACGAAAAATCTAGGTCATGAAAAAGCAATTGAAATAGTACCAGTTAACCACGGAACTTTAGTTATTAAAAGTGAAAATTATAATTTTTATGTAGATCCAGTAGGTGGAGCTGATAAATTTAGTAATTATGAGAACGCTGACTTTGTCTTAATAACCGATATTCATGGCGATCATTTAAATATTGAAACCTTACAAGCGTTAAATCTTTCTAATACAACGGTCATAGCGCCAAAAGCAGTAGTTAATAAGCTTCCCAAAAATATAGCAAAAACAGTAGTAACGCTAAATAACAATGACACTTTTGGTGATGATAATTTGAAAATTGAAGCCATCCCTATGTACAACCTAAGAGAAGAAGCGCTAAATTTTCATACCAAGGGGCGAGGAAATGGATACGTTATAAATTTGAATAATCAACGTATTTATATCTCTGGTGATACTGAAGATATTCCTGAAATGCGAAACTTAAAAAATATTGATATTGCTTTTGTATGTATGAATTTACCGTATACCATGACTGTGGAAAGTGCAGCTAGTGCTGTTTTGGACTTTAAACCAAAGAAAGTATATCCATATCACTATCGAGGAAAAGGAATGATGGGTGACGTTTATGCCTTTAAAAATAAGGTAAACACTAAAAATCCTGACATCGATGTCGTGCTTTTAAACTGGTATAATTAACAGTTAATCGTCAAATTTTTAATAACAAATTTGCAAAATATTTATTATTAAACAGTTAGGGATTGGGCTTTTTTACTATATTCGCATGGAATCCAAATCTATAATCGGTCTAATGAAAGGATTTTTTCTACTTAATTATACCTCTGCAGTAAGCATACATCAGCTGACACTCATCTTGTTAACTGTTTGTTTTGTTTTTACAGTTTTAATAATTATCGCTATCATTAAAATGTATAAGTTAAAAGCTCAAAACAAGAAGCTTATGAAAACAAATGCGTTTAAAGATGTTGATGATTCCTATAAAGATTTTACAAGCGGTCATCTTTATGATGATGTTTAATGTAGCTTTAATACATAATAAAAAAGCAATCAATTGATTGATTTTTATTGTCGAGTTCGAAAATTTTTATCGTACTAATTTTTTATATTTGATGCGTTTTGGCATTAAATCACCGCCTAATCGCTTCTTTTTATTTTCTTCATAATCGGAGAAACTTCCTTCAAAGAAATAAATTTGGGAGTCACCTTCAAAAGCTAAGATATGTGTACAAATACGGTCTAAAAACCATCTATCGTGACTAATAACAACTGCACATCCAGCAAAGTTTTCCAAACCTTCCTCCAAAGCACGTAACGTATTAACATCTAAGTCATTAGTTGGCTCGTCTAAAAGTAACACATTACCTTCTTCTTTTAGAGTCATTGCTAAGTGTAAACGGTTGCGTTCACCACCTGACAATAGACTTACTTTTTTGTTTTGTTCGCTCCCTGAGAAATTAAAACGACTTAGGTATGCTCTAGAATTAACTTGCTTTCCTCCCATCATGACCAATTCTTGCTCGTCACTAAAATTCTGCCAAATAGTTTTCTCTGGGTCAATATTAGAATGGGACTGGTCTACATAAGCAATTTTTGCTGTTTCACCTACAAGAAATTCACCTTTATCTGGAGTTTCTTCTCCCATTATCATTCTAAAAATCGTTGTTTTACCAGCACCGTTTGGACCAATAACACCTACAATACCAGCTTGTGGAAGATTAAAGTTTAAATCTTCATACAACAATTTATCACCGTAACCTTTACTTACCCCTTTAGCTTCTATAACATTTGTTCCTAAACGTGGTCCATTAGGTATATAAATTTCAAGCTTTTCATCAAGTTGTTTTTGGTCTTGGCTCATTAACTTATCGTAATTCTTCAAACGTGCTTTTTGCTTGGTTTGACGCCCTTTTGCACCTTGACGTACCCATTCTAGCTCTCTCTCTAAAGTTTTTTGACGTTTAGAAGCCGTTTTACTTTCTTGTGCCATACGTTTAGATTTTTGATCTAACCAAGATGAGTAGTTTCCTTTCCAAGGAATACCTTCTCCTCTATCGAGTTCCAAAATCCAGCCCGCAACATTATCTAAGAAATATCTATCATGTGTTACAGCAATTACTGTTCCTTTATATTGTGCTAAGTGATGTTCTAACCAATGTACAGATTCTGCATCTAAGTGGTTGGTTGGCTCATCTAATAATAAAACATCTGGTTCTTTTAATAACAAACGACAAAGTGCCACACGACGACGTTCACCTCCAGAGAGTACAGCTATTTTTTTATCACCATCAGGTGTTCGTAAAGCGTCCATCGCAATTTCTAGCTTTGTGTCTAGTTCCCATGCATTAGAAGCATCAATTTGGTCTTGTAATACAGCTTGACGGTTCATAAGTTTCTCCATTTTATCTGGGTCACTATAAACTTCCTCAAGACCAAATTGGTCATTGATACTGTTATATTCATAAAGAATCGCAACCGTTTCTGCTGCACCTTCTTTAACGACTTCTAGTACTGTTTTTTCTTCATCTAGCTGGGGTTCTTGTTCTAAATAGCCTACCGAATAATCTTGGGAAAAAACAACATCTCCCTGGTAATTTTTATCAACCCCTGCTATAATTTTTAATAAAGTAGATTTACCCGAACCGTTAAGACCAAGAATACCAATCTTTGCGCCGTAGAAAAAGCTCAAGTATATATTTTTTAAAACTGGTGTGTTTGCAGACTGAAACGTTTTAGTAACACCAGACATTGAAAAAATTATTTTTTTATCATCACTCATTATACACGTCCTTTTAAAGCGTTAAATACCCAAGCTATACAGAAAAATCCACAACCAACAGCAGCAAATCCCCAACCTGCAACATCATTATACCTAAATGCACCTAAGGCTATTAAACTCAATCCTACTATTATCATTATTGTGGTAGCCCAGGCTAACACCGTGTTTTTATTCATTGCCATATTATAAATTTTTAAGGAAAACACAAATATCGCGTTTTTAACTGAAAAAAGTACACTTATTTAGAATGCTCATTTTTAAAAAATTAATACGTTTATTACATTGGCACTTCTATAAGTAATAAACTACTATCATGGAGTGCTTTGATATTAACACTCGTAGTTTCTGACACGCCTAAAGCATCTCTTGTTTTAATGTTTTGATTTTCAATATCTGCTTCACCAAAAATATTCATAATATACAGACCATGTCTTTCACTTTTTAATTGATATTCCAATGCATTGTCCTTATCTAAATCGACTCGTGAAATCTTCGCGTTTTGATGAATTTTTAAACTTCTATCATCTTGATCCTCAAAAGAAGACACCAAAGTTTGAAGCTTATTATTTCTACCTGATTTATGAAACATTTTTTGGTCGTAACGTGGTTCTACACTTTGCTTATTAGGTAGAATCCATATTTGAAATAGGCTTAAATGCTCATCAGTTGAACCATTAATTTCAGAATGTTGAACGCCTGTGCCAGCAGACATCACCTGAACTTCATTAGGATGTACCGTAATCCAATCATTAGCCATATTGTCTTTATGCTTTAGAATACCCGTTAATGGAATTGTAATAATTTCCATATTATCATGTGGATGTGTACCAAATCCCATTTTTGGTGCGATGACATCATCATTTAAAACTCGAAGTGCTCCAAACTGAATTTTTTCTGGATTATACCATTGCGCAAAACTAAAACTATGATTTGCTTGTAACCAACCATGATTTGCAAATCCACGCTCATCAGCTTTATGTAGTATAGTTTTCATATTGTATTATCTGATTTTATCTAAAAGATTGCTTAATTGTAAAGCTTCATCTTCAGTTAGATTATTTAATAAATTCTGCTTTTTTGTTTTTGCTATTTCTTCTAAGAGCGAAATACCATCTTTAGTTATAACAATTTTAACTACACGTCTATCATGTTCAGAAGGCAAGCGCTCAATATAGTTTTTAGCACATAGCTTATCCATTAAACGTGTAGCGTTAGGTGAACGCTCAAGCATTCTTGCCTTAATAGTTTGCACTCTGAGCGGCTCATTTGCACCTCTTAAAATACGTAGTATGTTGTATTGCTGTGGTGAAATTCCAAAGGGTTTAAAAAATTCGTTTTTACAACTAGAAATCCAATTGGCCGTGTAAATAATATTAAGCATGGCCTTAATTTTGTTATTTTCAAATTTTGAATTTATGTCTTTGGCTAAATCTCCCATGATTTAAAATTCTTAAAGACTCTCTTCTAGTTGTTTTACTTCTTCTAATAATTCGTTATTAAATACTTCGTCTGTTATTTTTCTGTCTTTAAAGTTATCGCCAAAACTTGGCAATGAAAACTTTCCAACAATATTACCGCCCATAAATTGAAAACGGTTAAAGGCAATCTCTAAACCCGTAGTACCAGCTCTTGGTCCTGGTGATGTAGACATAAGTAACATTGGCTTATCGCTCCATAATTTTCCATCAATACGAGACATCCAATCAAATAAATTTTTAAAAACGGTCGCGTAAGTACCATTGTGTTCTGCCAATGATAATACAATGCCATCCGTTGATTTGATTTTGTCTAGAAAACGGTTTGCGTCTTTTGGAATTCCTAATTTATTTTCTAAATCAATCCCGTATAGTGGTAAGTCATAATCGTTTAAATCTAAAACTTCAACTTCTACATTAGTGACCAACCCGGCAGCATAAGTTGCTAATTGCTTATTAATTGATGTACTACTGCTACTTCCTGCGAATGCTATAATTTTTTTCATATTTACTTATTTTTGATGAAGCAAATGTAATATATTCCATGGTATATATTTCCATGTTAATTATATTTAACATTTCATTTAGAAATATCATGAAAACATGAACATATTGTTTTGTAAATTCGTAACAAATTAGAAAAATACAGATGGATATAAAATTCAATAAAAACGAAGACCATAACAAACTCCTAGTTTCTGACCTTAAAAAGCGTATCGCTAAGGTAAAGCTTGGTGGTGGTAAAAAGAGTATTGAGAAACATCAAAGTAAGGGAAAAATGACCGCTCGGGAGCGCATTGATTATCTATTGGATTCTAAAAAGTCTTCCATAGAAATTGGTGCTTTCGCTGGGGAAGATATGTATCCTGAATATGGTGGATGTCCTTCTGGAGGTGTAGTTGTAAAAATTGGTTATGTCAAAGGAAAACAATGTATTGTGGTCGCCAACGACGCTACAGTTAAGGCTGGGGCTTGGTTTCCTATTACTGGAAAAAAGAATCTTCGTGCTCAAGAAATTGCAATAGAAAATCGTCTACCAATCATATATTTAGTTGATAGTGCTGGTGTTTTCTTACCGATGCAAGATAAAATTTTCCCAGACAAGGAACATTTTGGTCGTATTTTTAGAAATAATGCTGTAATGAGCTCAATGGGAATAACACAAATTGCAGCTGTTATGGGCAGTTGTGTTGCTGGTGGTGCATACTTACCAATCATGAGTGACGAAGCCTTAATCGTTGATAAAACAGGTAGTATTTTCCTTGCTGGAAGCTACTTAGTAAAAGCTGCCATTGGGGAAACTATAGATAATGAAACTTTAGGTGGAGCAACCACACATTGCGAAATTTCTGGCGTTACTGACTATAAAGCCAAGGATGATAAAGATGCCTTAGATAAAATTAAAAACATTGTTGATAAAATTGGTGATTTTGATAAAGCTGGTTTTAATAGAATTGATTCAAAAAAACCTAAAGAAAACCCAGAAGATATTTATGGTATTTTACCAGCAAGTAGGTCTGACCAATATGATATGAATGAAATTATCTACCGCTTGGTAGATCATTCGAAATTTGAAGAATATAAAAAAGGATACGGGCAGACTATAATAACTGGTTACGCTCGCATTGATGGCTGGGCTGTAGGAATAGTTGCTAATCAACGTCAAATCGTAAAAACAAAAGGTGCCAAAACGAAACCTGCAGAAATGCAGTTTGGTGGTGTGATTTATAACGACTCTGCTGATAAAGCTACTCGTTTTATTGCGAATTGTAACCAGAAGAAAATACCATTAGTCTTTTTACAAGACGTTACTGGTTTTATGGTTGGTAGTAAATCTGAACATGGTGGAATTATTAAAGATGGAGCCAAAATGGTAAATGCAGTGAGTAATTCTGTAGTTCCAAAATTCACCATTATAATTGGCAATAGCTATGGCGCAGGTAATTATGCCATGTGCGGAAAAGCCTATGACCCTAACCTAATTGTAGCTTGGCCAAGTGCTGAGCTAGCTGTTATGAGTGGTAATTCTGCAGCAAAAGTATTATTGCAAATTGAGAAAGCTTCACTTAAAAAGAAAGGCGAAACTATTACCAAAGAAAAAGAAGACCAATTATTTAATAAGATAAAATCTCGCTACGACAATCAGGTATCGCCATATTATGCTGCTGCTCGTATTTGGACCGATGGCGTTATTGACCCATTAGACACAAGAACTTGGATTAGCATGGGTATCGAAGCTGCTAACCACGCTCCTATCGAAAAACCTTTTAACTTAGGTGTTTTACAAGTTTGAGACTATGACTATGAAAATAATTAAAACTATATCACTTCTCATCTCTTGTACATTTAATATGTTTTCACAGGATGATATCATTGCTCAAGATGTAAGAGTGGAATTTATCTCAATAAAGCAAATTAGTGATACTGATAAATCAAAAATTATTGAAACTATTTACAAGAAAAATGATACTCTTGTTAGGCTAAAACCAGAAATAAATAAAGATGATTTAGATTATTTTTGTAATTGTTTTAAAACCGACTCAATTACTAGAATTTATCAAATTCTGGCTTTTACGCACAAAAGAAAACGCCACGACGATAATAGTATAAATCAGTGGAATTCAAATGTCGTGGTATATTTCGATAAATTTTTTGAAAAGAAAACTATCGATAAATTTAAACTTTTTTTTAAGCCGCTAAACAAAATTAAAAACCTACACGTATCATACACTAAAAAAATAAAAGATGCTAATTATCATATATTAAACTCTAAAAATACTATTAAAAATTATGAAAATAACGATAGTATTTACTCTGAATCGTTCCTAACAAGTAAAGCGACCTATAAATTAGTAAATGATAATAACAACAAGTATTATTCAGGAAAATTATTGATTGATGTAGATAGTCTAAAAGACAAGTCCTTAATTCTTAAAAAAATGAAGCAATTATTTTTTATTAGTTTAGGACAATTTCAAACCAATTATTTTTTAGGTACAAAAAGTTTAACAAGTATAAATTATATTGAAACAAATAGAATTAATAGCTTTGATTTAATGTTACTTAAATTGCACTACTTTAAAATTCACGATTTTAATTTCACAAGAAGAAAGTTTAGAATTTTAAAATCGAAACTAAAAAAACACTGTTCATAATGAAGCATATGATTATTTTAATTATCCTTTTTCCAATTTTGGCGTTAGGGCAAAATAAGTCTTTAAGCCATTATAAATCATACTATATATCAAAGAAGCAATTTGAAGAAAAGTTTCAAAAGAAAGATTCGCTAGGTTTTATTGTAAAGGATAACGACACTTTAATTAAGGTAAACAGTCTCAAAAGACCAAAAGGTGTATCAGTCGCTTACGAACGTAAAGATTCTACATTTCTAGAATATTATAAAAAGATTGCTTTTCAAAGTATACATAAAGATTCAGCTGATACCAAGCCAATGAAATATTGGAAAAAAACCATAAAAATATATTTCGGAAAACATATTTCTAAGAAAGTTAAAAATAAAGTTGTTTCGTTCATAAATGAAATAGATTCAAGAGTTGACTCTTTATCTATTTCGGTTGTAAAAAAGCTAGAAAATTCAAACTACATAATATTTAATAATGAAGATTATCAGTACTCTGAAAATATAAGTAGAAATAAGGCATCTGGATACTACATTCGTTGGCAGAATAGTAGCAATAGAATTTATAAAGGATATATCAGGATAAATATAGATAAACTTCTAAGTGAAAAATTACAAGTTCAAAAAATAAAAGAACAATTTATTGGCTCACTTGGCTGGTTTAATTTATCTGATGAGTTGTCCTGTACAAGTTATTTTTCTAATTGTCATTCTGATAACAAGCGAATGACAGAATTAGATTGGGAACTTTTAAAGTATCATTACTCTTACGGAATATGTAAAGGCACTACCAAAAATATTTTTGAAGAACAACACCGCATAGCGAAAGAAATATATAGCAAAACTAATCATAGGATGAGTTTCTTTCACCCATATTGAGTTAAATTAGTATTGCATAAAGATACTAACAACGCTTCTATCAAAAAAAAAATTAACTTAATGGTTTTATAGGTTTAGTTCCCTTGATGATTTTTAACCCTAGGGATTGTTAAGAGTTTTGTTTGTCGTCCATTAACATATCTAAATCCGTTTTCTCCCCAAAAGCCTGCTTCTTCTAACATTATTCGAATGTCACGTTTCCATTCATTTACAGTAACCGTTGTGTTTAGTTCTATGGCATAAACCGTGTTTTCGTGCAATGGATAATCTCCATTTACAGGAACGCCACCTTGAGAATCCCACATACCTATTGTTGTCCCTGATGAATGACCGTAAGTCCCTAAAGGGTGTGTGTATATTGCTGGACGTAAACCTTTCAATTTTCCTTGAGCTAAAGATTTAGAAAGAATTGAATTTCCTGTTATACCTGTTTCAAAATTATTAGTAAAAATATCTTGAACACGATTTCCGTCTTTTAAAGCTGTTTGTAAAAATTGTGGCGGTTCTTTTTCGTTTGGTTTTAATACGTATGCTAATTCTTGGCAGTCTGTGTTTAATCTTAAATAGGTAATCCCAAAATCACAATGCAATAAATCACCTGGTAAAATAACCATGTCCTCTGGCCTATTTGAAAACGCATATAAATGATTTCCTAATTTCTCGGCAGTTCGTTGTACATCTACGGTTGGATGAAACCAAGTTTCTAAACCAAGAGCTGTCACCTTATCTCGCATCCACCACTCGACATCTGTTGTTGTTGTAACGCCTGGTGTAATCACTTTTTCTGAAAAAGCTTCAGCAATGATATCATGAGTAATGTCTACTAATTGATTATAAATAATCATTTCTGTTTCGGTTCGGGTTTCTATCCAACCAATAGCTAATTGTTCAGCCGATTTTACTCTATAATTATAGGTGTTTGGTAAATTATCCATAAACGCTTCGTAATCTGTTTTTACGATACCATCACAAATATTAAAGTGTTCAGAATAATTAAGTCCGATAGATTTTGGATTTCTTTCTTCAATAATCTGCATTAAGCGCTTCCATTGGTTTGGTTCTTTTTCTTTATCCCAAGCGGAAATGATATTTTCTCCGATATTATAACGTGCAACAGCTAATTTTTCAATGGTGTTCTGCTCTTTATTTCTATAGAAAACTAATATTGTACGCCGACGTGCATTTAACCATGTAGCTGGAAGCATGGTTTTTAGGACTGGGTCTTCGTTATATTCTCTTGAAATTATAATCCACATATCGAAACCAGTATCATCCATTAACTTTGGTAATAGATTATTAAATCTATCTTTTAGGATATTATCTACCACTTCAGCACGCTGGCGTTCTAGTAATATTTGCTGTGCTTGAAGTGAAATAGTAAAGAGGAATAAGATAAGGTAATTGAATTTCATGATTGTGAGTTGAATGAGTAACGAATTTAATCAAATATTGGGCATAAAAAAAGAGCTCCTAAAAGGAACTCTTTAATTTGTATTGTAATTAAAAACTTCTAGTGAGCTTGAGCCTCACGTTTTGCTTTCTTTTCTGCTCTAATTTCTTTAAAACGCTCAATAGATGCTCCAAATACCCAATAAGGAATAACGAAAGTCAACAAGAATATCATTAACCAAAATCCTATAGTTAAAATGGTTAAGAATGCTAAAAAGCCTAAATACTGGTCAAATTCGAACATAATTGCGTTTATTTAATTTTTAATCCTTTGCAAAGATAAAACCAAAATATAAGTTTTACAATAGTCAAGTTGAGATTTATCAACATAAAATGAACATTTATCTAAACAGGCTTAATTAATAGTTCTACTGTAGCTGGATTTGTGTCCAATGGTATATTATGCACATCACAAAGACGCATTAGCATTAAAATATCTGGCTCATGCGGATAATGATCTAATGGGTCTCTAAAAAAGACACTTTCCCGCGAAGTGTGTAAGTAAAATTTACAGGATTAGCTTTTTCATAGTTTAATTCTGTTTTCAAATATAGCTAAAAATTGGTTTAAAATGATTCCCCAATTTCTAATAGGCATTT
>NZ_JABDQL010000062.1 GCF_013042245.1 Winogradskyella sp.
AATGATATAGTAAAACTGTAACATTATGACTTTTATGGATATATTTACTATTCTGTGACATCGAGTCACAAAATAGTAATAATTAACGAGGCAAGCCTCGAGGTATTAAACCTGAAAGCGAATAAAACTAAAACTACAAATACACTACTTATCCTCCAGTTCATACCATTCAATATTCGTTAATACCATACGTCTACCCTTTTTTATTGGTGGATAGTTAGTTGCCAAATAATTAACTATAATTTCTTGGTTACGTCCTAAATCCCAAAGGTTCTGTGTTTCCTGCATCCATTTAATAGTGGCATTCCAACGCTCCGCAGACATTCTATTTTGAAGCACAATTTTAGACGAATGACAGTTTGTACAATTATTAATAACCGTCGTATAGCCTTCTGCTTCAATAAATCCTGTTCTGACATGTACACCATTTTCAATTAAATCCTCGTCTATTTCAACAGGAGTAAGAGCAATGGTTTCTTGCTTTAAATTAAAATCAAGCATATCTGGATTGTACATGTAGTACACCAACACACCACCTGCTAGTATAAATGAGACAACAAAAAGCATCAATGAGCGATATAGCTTTTTAATAGTATTTATATATGTTGCCTCTTTTGTCACTATTTTACTTTTACTGCTATACGATGACACGCATTATTCAGATATCCTTTTGGATTCCAGCCTGGTAATAACATGGGTTGTGCCAAGCCTTTGGTGTCTGTTGCTCTTGCCCAAACTTCATAATATCCTGATTTTGGAAAATCTACCTTTGCCGAAAAATGCTGCCACGCCAATCGATTTGCTGGCTTTTCAATAGTGCAAGCTTTCCAAGTTGAACCAAAATCAATAGAATACTCCATTTTAGCTACTTCCAATTCTCCTGCCCAAGCATGGCCTCTAATATTTAAAGATTTTCCTTTGTTGATTATAGCTCCTGTTTTAGGATAAGTTATCAATGATTTTACAGGCATGGATTCAATAATACACATGTCTTCATCTTTTACTTTTTCACCTGGTGCAACGGATTTACATGGTACTCTGTAAGCAGTACCCTTCATTTTTGTACCATCATGAACTATATTACGGATGCTAATTCTATTCACCCATTTACCAGATACTGATGCAGGCCAACCTCCCGCAACTAAACGTAATGGATAACCGTGAATTAGCGGAATGTCTTCTCCATTCATTTTAAAAGCCAGAAGTGTTTCTTCTTGTAACGCCTTAGAAATAGGACAACCTCGAGAAATAGACTCTTTTTTTGGGTCCATACTCAAATGCTTATCTACTGCATGAAATCCTATGTAAACAGCATTGTTTTTTATACCAGCGTCTTCAAGCACATCACGTAAACGCACACCTGTCCAACTTGCACAATGTACAGGACCAACCGTCCATTGATTTCCTTTTGCTGGCGGGTCGAATTCTGCACGTCCATTACCACCACACTCAAGAGTTAGTTGGTATGTGTGTTGCTGAAACTTAGATTTTAAGTCCTCTAAAGTGTATGTTTTTTGTTTCACAACTGACTCTCCGTCTATGATCAAAGTCCATGTTTTAGCATCAATACCCTTGGGAACCAAACCATTATTTCTAACAAACATAGAAGCATTTGGCGTAATCTTATCATCCAACAAATGGGCTTGAGCTTCAATATTCCATGGCTTATCATTAAGGACTACCATGTCTTTGTGCTTTTTAAAAAGTTTGAAAGGGTCTGGGTCTTGCAAGGCTAATGGCGTGTAACCATCAAGCATATTAGAACCAAAAACAAGCTCTGTTCCTATCAACCCAGCAAACGAACTCAAAGTCGTTTTTTTAACAAAATCTCTTCTTTTCAAAACATTCAATTTATAGGTTTTACAAACCTAATTATACAAGTTACAGTTTCTGGTAATCTTCTTTTGTAACCTTTGTTACATTATCAATATACTGTTCTAAAAGTTGGTTTGCTGAAATACATTCAGAATCAACAATCTTATATTTTTTTAAAATAGCATCTAATAACTCGCTTCTTACTACAAGAATAAGATGCTGGCCTTTATTATGTTTTGTCTTATTAATGGCCAACTCAGCCGATTTGTGTAAACCTCCTGAACGTAGTTCTAACTTTCCAAGCTCATCGATAAGTATAAAACCAGAATCATTACTGGTGACTTCTTTTTCAATTATAGCATTTACTCTTTTAAAGGCCGCTTTTAAAAAGCGATAACGTCCAACTGTAATGATTTCATCATCAATTTCTGTAGCAAGCATTTTAAACGATTCTCGTGTATTTATATCTAAAAAATAGCGTTTATTATCTTCGTTTGTAGGGCTTATTACACCAAAAACATCAGTTCGTTTATTCGCCCATTTCAGTAAAGCGCTACTCTTCCCTATTTCTATCTCTCCTGTTAATGTATATATCATCGTTTCGTTGGATTGAAGTGAACACTATACACAATGCTCGTTGCCAAAAAATGCTGCATTCTATTGACGCCTTTTAAAGAACGACTATCTCTCCAAGCATGTCTTATAATCGATTTTAGATATGGTAATAAGTCTAGAGTGCTTTGTATATCCGTTTTGTAAGCTGTTTCTCGTTTTGAAAGTATCTTGTTTAAACCTTTTAACAACAAAGGACTTAATACAATATACCATAAAACTATAATTAAAAGACTTCTTGCAACTACATATAATGCCGTTTCCCAACCACCATATTCAGTTCTAAAAAACAGTAAATAATCCTCGGGGCAAGCCCACGAGGCATTAAAATAATTTCAATTGATTATTCTTTTTCAAACTTTTATAATCCTTTTCAACACCTTGTTCCTTAACATAATTTGCTATCAATTTTTCAGT
>NZ_JABDQL010000065.1 GCF_013042245.1 Winogradskyella sp.
TAAGGAAGAAAACAAAATAGGAAGGAGTTATGATACTAAGAAAAAGAAAGCTGTAACAGCAGTTCAGCTTACGGAAGACGGAAAAGTAAGAAGAATGTATGCTATGAAAATAGATGATTTTTCAGCACAATCACTTCAGTACATATTTATCAATCATATTAGTCGTGATGCTAAAGTAACAACAGACAAATGGCGTGGATATAGACCAATATCTAAAGCTTATAACATTACGCAAATTGAAAGTAACAATGGATTGAATTTTAAAGCGTTACACACAATGATACACCAGATTAAATCTTGGATTAGAACGACGTACTCTTGGGTAAGTGACGCTAATTTAAACAGGTACTTTAACGAGTTTTGTTTTAGAATAAATCGCTCGCAAAGCAAAGCAACAATATTTAATAACTTAATAACTAAAATGGTCAATAACGATGTTATATATCAATCTGATTTGATAAGTAACTAACTACTGACCTCTATAACCTTTATTAAAAATTTCTAAATTTGAAGCTTCTGAAGGAAACAATCTTCAGAAGTTTTTTTATTTTTATCATATGAGATATATATATATATATATATAGTTTTGTAGTATATTTTTTTTTAATTTCTGTTTTTGGTTGTACTGATAAATCAAAAAAAATTGAAACTTATAATCCTCCAAAAATAGTTGGCGAAAATATAGTTGAATCTTATTTCGGTAAGAAAATAGCTGACCCATACCGAAATATGGAAAATATTAAAGATTCTACTTTAATAACATGGTATAAAAAACAAACAGATTATAGTATATCTATTCTAGACAAAATACCAAATAGAGATTTACTAATCGATAAATTGTATGAAATTGATAATAGAAAGTCTTTCTATATAAGAGGTAACTACACTACAGAGAGTAACAATAGATTCTACAGAAAGAAAAATATAGGTGAGCAGTACTATAAATTATATTACTACGATTCTAAAACAAATGAGGAACAAATTTTATTTGATCCAATAATATATAAAAAAGAAACAGAAGAAGTTTACACCATTAATTATAGTAAACCAAGTTGGGATGAAAAATATGTTGTCGTTTCATTAAGCCATTCTGGCAAAGAAATTTCTGATTTAATTATCATTGAGACGCATACGAAAAGGGTATTACCTGTTAATCTAAAAAATGCATGGCCAAATTCTTTTTTAGGCATTAACTGGTTACCTGATAGCAGTGGTTTTACTTATCTTTATTTCCCAAATTCAGACTCTAGCGAAAAAGATTTCAAAAGAAATACCCAATCTGTGCTATATACCATAGGGCAAGACCCTAATACTATTAACTATATTTTTGGAAACAAAACACATTCTGAATATAATATTACTCCAATAGATTATCCTTCTACTAAAATCAAAAATGTAACGGATAAATATATAATTGCATACATGGCTGGTGTTAATAATTTTTGGGATGCCTACTATGCAAAAATTGAGGACATAAAAAGCGGAAAGCTAAATTGGTATTCTCTTTACAAAGAAAAGCATAAAATCAAATCTAGTTATGGCATTGTAAAAGATGACGATTATTACTTTATTACAAGTAAAAATTCAAAGAATTATGAAATTGCCTCAACAAGTCTATTAAATCCTAATTTTGATAAAACAAATATTATTTTCACACCTCCAAATGATGAAGTGATAAAAACATTTAGAGTTACAAAAAATGCACTTTACGTAACAACATCTAGACTTGGTATTGAAGCTTTTTTATATGAAATCATTGACGGGGAAGCTACACAAATTCAGTTACCAAAATCTTCTGGCAGAATAACTTTGACTTCTAGGTCATTAACTTCCAATGATATATGGGTGTCGCTTTGAGGTTGGACTAGTTCAAATGAACGCTATAGATACAATTTGTCAAATAGAAAATTTGTAAAAGATGAACTTTCTAAATCAGTAGAATACCCAGAATTTGATAATATAATTTCTGAACAGATTATGGTTATATCACACGATGGTGCAGAAGTACCATTATCAATCATATATGATAAAACCAAAATCACTGAAGAATCACCAACAATGATAGAAGCCTACGGTGCTTATGGAGATTCTACCAATCCGTATTATGCACCTTTGATTCTCGGCTGGGTCGCAGAAGGAGGCATTTATTGTACAGCACATGTAAGAGGTGGTGGTGAAAAAGGAGAAGATTGGCATAATGCAGGCTTAAAGACTACTAAGCCAAATTCTTGGAAAGATTTAATAGCTTGTTCTGAGTATATGATTGAAAACAAATTCACTACTAATAAAAATATTGCTCTTTATGGGTCAAGTGCTGGTGGAATTGTGGTTGGTCGTGCAATGACAGAACGACCTGATTTATTTGCTGCTGTTATATCAGAATATGGAGTTCTAAACCCTACACGTATGGAAACACAGCCAGGTGGTGGTGGCTCTAATATCAAAGAATTTGGTACGATGAAAGATTCTACAGAAGCTATGGCAATGATAGAGATGGATTCTTATTTGCATATCATAGACAGTATCGATTATCCAGCAACATATCTTACAGTCGGCATGAATGACCCTAGAGTTGTACCTTGGGAGTCAGGTAAATTTGCTGCACGATTACAAAATGTAAATCAACTAAAAAAACCTGTGTTGTTATATGCGGATTTTGAATCAGGTCATGAAGGTAATCAAACATCTGACAGAAAAATTTATGAAGAATGGGGTAATGTATTTGCTTTTGTTTTTTGGCAAACTGGTCATCCCGATTTTCAATTAAAAAACAATTAGAAAGCGGATGGTTTTTAGCAACCAGAACTAACAGTTTTATGTGAGCGCTTTTAGGGAAACTTTAAAAAAAAATACTTCAAATATTTAGATGCACCAGTCATGACCATTGGTAGAGAAAACATGCCTGCTATTCCTTTAAATCCTACCTTAGAGCAAACCATGACACCTTCTGCCGAAAAGGTAAGAGCAACGATTGAAAGCTTCATATATTATTAAATAAAAAAAGCCTATCGTTAGATAGGCTTTTTTTTCAAAAAGATTGTAAGGTATATGCTTATATAACTTTTACATTAACTGCGTTTAATCCTTTTTTTCCTTCGGTTAAATCGAACTCTACATTATCTCCTTCTCTAACTTCATCAATTAAACCAGAAATGTGTACAAAATGATCTTTGTCGTTTCCTTCTTCTGTTATGAATCCAAAACCTTTAGAATCATTAAAAAATTTTACTGTACCAGTACTCATATTAAAATATATTAAATTAAGCTGCAAAAGTAGTTTAATTAATTGATTTTCAGAGATTTTATATTTTTAATTACAAATTAAAAAGCTAATCAACTGAACCTTAAGCTGTAAGCTTATAAAAAAAATTATATGTTGTATTCAGACAGTGGTTTTGTAAATTTTTCAGGGTCAGCAGCTAAATGATACCTTGGGTCATCGACAGCTTCGACAATAACTTCTTCAAATTTCGGACTTCCTTTTCTGAGTAAAATTTTACAATCTTCGCTTAGATGTTTAAGTTTTATAGATTTTCCCGCAGCTTCATATTTGTTGACAATACTGAAAATAGCTTCAAGTGCAGAATGATCACTTACACGAGACTCTACAAAATCTATTTCTACTTTGTTAGGGTCATTTTTAACATCAAACTTAGAATTAAAATTCTGAATAGAACCGAAGAATAAAGGTCCCCAAATTTCATACGTCTTCGTTCCGTCTGGTTGAATACGTTTACGCGCTCTAATCATAGTCGCGTTTTTCCAAGCAAAAACTAATGCAGAAACAATAACACCAGCGATAACGGCTACGGCTAAATCTTTCCATACTGTTATAGCGGATACAGCTATTAAAACTATGGCATCTGATAAAGGGATTTTTCTAATAATTCTAAAACTAGACCAAGCAAACGTCCCGATAACTACCATAAACATCACACCAACCAAGGCAGCAATAGGAATTTGCTCTATAAGAGGTGCACCAAACAAAACAAAACATAATAATGCTATTGCAGCTACTGCACCAGATAAACGTCCACGCCCACCAGAATCTACATTAATTATAGACTGACCAATCATAGCGCAGCCACCCATTCCGCCAAAGAGTCCATTTAAGATATTTGCACCACCTTGGGCAACACATTCACGGTTCCCGTTTCCTCGAGTTTCGGTCATCTCATCAATGAGATTAAGAGTCATCAAAGACTCAATTAAACCAACAGCAGCAAGTATAAAAGCGGTAGATAAGATTAAGTCCCAATATCCATTAAGCGAATCGAATAAACCAAAAATTTGAGTTTGGAATGTAGGCAATCCACCTTGTAGACCTTCGCCACCACCATCTCTAATAAATGAACCAACTGTACTTACATCTATATTTCCAAATATTGTTATGGCTGCAACAACAATTATAGCAGTTAAAGCTGCGGGGATTTTTTTAGTCAGTTTTGGTAAACCAAACATGATAGCCATAGTTAAGGCTATTAAGCCTAACATAGTCCAAAGTGCAGCTCCTGTGATAAATACCTTTTCGTCATTGACAGTTTCTTTAAAAAGACCTAATTGCGAAAGGAAAATGACGATAGCCAAGCCATTTACGAAGCCCATCATTACTGGGTGCGGAATCAAACGAACAAACTTTCCTAATTTAAAAACGCCTGCTAATATTTGAATACCACCAACGAATAATAAGGTGATAAATAACCATTGTAGTCCAAGATTTTCAGTTGGATTATCTAATGCTAAACCAACCTCATTTCCTTTTTGAATAAGGTATACCATGACAACAGCCATAGCGCCTGTTGCACCAGAAATCATTCCTGGTCGACCTCCAAAAAGGGCAGTAACAATCCCCATCATAAAAGCACCATAAAGACCTACTAAGGGATCAACGCCTGCAACAAAAGCAAATGCCACAGCTTCTGGCACTAATGCTAAAGCAACCGTTAGTCCAGAGAGAATATCGTTTTTTGGGTTTTGCGTAAAATTCTTTCGAGTTGTTTGGCCTAAAATCATAAAATGTTATCTTAAAAGTGGGCAAAGATACACTTTTATAGGACATTATATTTTTACTCACAAAGCAAAAAAAGAGCATTCAACATCTGAATGCTCTTTGATATTTATATAATAGTAATATTATTTGGTTTCTTCTGCTGGTGGATATTTTGTCATCATTTTAGACACAAATTCTTTAATTCTCGCTTCTTTTTTATCGGGATTTTTAGTGACGAGATAACCAGTACCGCTACCTTGCCATATCAATTGTTTCTTATTGGTATCTATAAAGTCTACAAATAAGATGCCTTCGGTTCTGGTTGAAACTTGATTGCCGCCCCAGCCAGCTCCCCAACCAGGTCCCCAACCCCAGCGATTAAAACCACCCCAGCCCCAAGCCCCAGCGCCCCAGGCATTGTTGTAGATGTCTACACGTTGGTTAGACTTAGTAAAAATACTAACTAACATATCTGGATTACTAGATTTTTTCATGCCTTTGGCCATTAATTCAGATTCAATTGCCTTTAAAATACGACGTTTATCAATATCATTGATTTCAGCTTTATCAATTCCTGGTTTAAAAAAAGCAAAGGTTTTATAATTGTTAAATTCAGTTTCTTTATCATAATCTGATGCTACCCGTACGGAGCTACATGAGCTTATAGAAACGGTTAGCAGTAGCAAAGAAATAATTGTAATTGTCTTTTTCATAATTTGAGTCGTTTATTTGAGTTCGAGTCCATTTAAAAGTTCATCATCAACAATATGGGGTAATGTTACATTTAAGTTAGGTTCACTTTCCATGGCACGTTTTATAGCAAATATTGCACCTTCATTTCTAGCCCAACTTCGTCTTGAGATACCGTTGTTAACATCCCAAAACAACATCTGTTTCAGGCGTTTATCAGCTTCTATACTACCATCAAGAACCATACCAAAACCACCATTAATAACTTCGCCCCAACCAACGCCACCACCATTGTGTATGCTTACCCATGTTGCGCCTCTAAAACTATCGCCAATGACGTTATGTATGGCCATGTCAGCTGTAAATCGAGAACCGTCGTAAATATTGCTGGTTTCTCTGTATGGAGAATCTGTGCCAGAAACATCATGGTGGTCACGTCCCAAAACAACATATTCGATGTCATTATTTTTAATAGCATTATTGAAAGCTTCTGCAATTTTCACACGACCTTCTGCATCTGCATAAAGAATTCTTGCTTGAGAACCGACTACCAATTTATTGTCTTGGGCACCTTTTATCCATTGGATATTATCTGCCATTTGTTGCTGAATTTCTTTAGGTGCTGTTTCCATGAGTTTTTCAAGAACTTGACAAGCGATTTTATCAGTTTTTTCTAAATCTTTAGGGTTTCCAGAGGCGCAAACCCAACGGAAAGGACCAAAGCCATAATCAAAGCACATTGGTCCCATAATATCTTGAACATAGCTTGGATATTTAAATTCTCTGCCAATACTTGGTGTATTACTCATAACATCAGCACCTGCACGAGACGCTTCCAATAAAAAAGCATTTCCATAGTCAAAAAAGTAAGTTCCTTTTTTGGTATGTTTATTTATAGCATTAACCTGACGTCGTAAACTTTCTTGAACTTTTTCTTTAAATAATTCAGGTTGTTCTGCCATCATTTTATTTGATGCTTCGAATGATAAGCTAACGGGATAGTAACCTCCTGCCCAAGGATTATGAAGTGAAGTTTGGTCACTTCCTAAGTCTATATGAATATTTGCTTCATCAAACTTTTCCCATACATCAACAATATTACCTAGGTAAGCTATCGAAATAGTTTCTTTTTCGGCTTTAGCTTTATGGACTCTTAAAACAAGCGCATCTAAATCTGTAATTTTTTCGTCTATCCAACCTTGGTCTAAACGTACTTGGGTAATTTTTGGGTTCACTTCGGCACAAACAGTTATGCACCCTGCAATATTTCCGGCTTTTGGTTGCGCGCCTGACATACCACCCAAACCAGAGGTTACAAATAGGTTGCCCTTTGGGGACTTTCCAATTTTTCTAAAACCATTTAAAACAGTTATGGTTGTGCCGTGAACAATACCTTGAGGACCAATGTACATATAACTTCCAGCGGTCATTTGTCCGTATTGTGTAACACCAAGCGCATTATATTTTTCCCAATCGTCTGGTTTTGAATAGTTAGGAATCATCATACCGTTTGTCACTACAACACGAGGCGCTTCTTTATGAGATGGAAATAAACCCATAGGATGTCCAGAATACATCACTAAGGTTTGTTCATCATTCATTTCAGCCAAATACTTCATAGTTAATCGGTACTGAGCCCAATTTGAGAAAACACCACCATTTCCACCATAGGTAATTAGCTCATGCGGATGCTGCGCTACGGCGTAATCCAGATTATTTTGAATCATAAGCATTATCGCTGCGGCTTGCTTTGACTTAGCGGGATATTCATCTATAGGTCGCGCATACATTTTATAATCGGGTCTAAAGCGATACATGTAAATACGGCCATAAGTTTCAAGCTCGGATTTAAATTCTTCAATTAAAACACCATGATACTTTTTATCGAAATAACGTAATGCATTTTGCAAGGCTAATTTTTTCTCTTCTATAGATAAAATATCCTTTCGGATAGGCGCGTGATTTATAGAATTGTCATATAATTTAGGAGCAGGTAAGTGTTCTGGTATACCTTCTAATACCTGTTGTTTAAATCCTATCTGAGTTGTTTGCATTATTTCTTCTTTAATTTTTCTTTTGAAAATCCGTAAGGACAATGTCTGCATCCACTTTCGCAACAGTAACCTCGTTTTAAGTGGTACTGTTCTGTGAAACAGCGATAACCTTCAGGTGTTAAATAATAATCACCATCTTCAATTGGGATGTATTTTTTCATATATCACAAAGATAATGGATTTTGGAGTGATTTTTGAGTAAGACAGTACGTGATATTGATTTCAAAATATATAGTGCCAAAAGGTTATTATGGTCTTACTTTATTCGCTTTCAGGTTTAATACCTCGAGGCTTGCCTCGTTAATTATTACTATTTTGTGACTCGATGTCACAGAATAGTAAATATATCCATAAAAGTCATAATGTTACAGTTTTACTATATCAT
>NZ_JABDQL010000067.1 GCF_013042245.1 Winogradskyella sp.
AGGGCAGCAAACGATTTGTATTCTAGGGCAGTATCTAAAGTTAGACAGCCTATTGAAGCTCTTTTTGCTTGGCTTATTGAAAAATCAGATATACAGAAAGCGAGTAAGGTGAGATCTACTAAAGGACTGAGTCTACATGTTTATGGACGATTAGCCGCAGCCTTTATAACACTAATATTTAACTCTTGATTCGCATAGTTAACGTATATACAATTTATTTTTTTAGGATGTTCTAATATTACGTTTATCATCCTTCACGTCGCAACACCTCTAAAGGCGAGCTACGCAATACGGATTGTATGTTGCTAATACCAATCCCTAAAACCAATAATGTTATCCCTGGTAAGAACACTACAAAAGGTATTAATGATGGTGTAAAAGGTGTGTTAAACTCAAAGAGCGCTAAACAAAGACTACTAATGAGTGCTAATAATAGCCCTGTGAGACTGCCGAGTAATCCTAAAAATAAATATTCAAAAGCAGAGATTTGTAATATCTGTTTGTTTTTGGCACCCAATGTACGGAGTAATACACTTTCTTTAATGCGTTGGTATTTGCTAGTTCTTACAGAACCAATTAAAACAATAATCCCGGTAAATATACTAAAGAAGGCCATAAAATTAATAATCCATGAGACCTTATCTAGTATATCTTCTATGATATTATAAACCTGTCTTAAATCTATTACAGAAACGTTTGGGAATGTATCTACCAAATTGCGCTGTAAGGCTGCCGAACTAGTTTCATCTGGTGCCGCGGTTGTAAATACATTAAACTGAGGTGCGTTTTCTAACACACCTTTAGGAAAAACAATAGAGAAATTAAGCTGCATACGTCCCCAATCTACTTTACGGATACTACCTATTGTAGTTTCCATAAAGATACCTTGCACATTAAAAACAATGGTATCACCAATTTTAACCTTAGCATCCGCAGCCAAATTATCTGAGATAGAAATGACTATAGGTTCACCTTTTTCTAATTCTGTTGTCCAATCGCCTTCTAGCAGTTCTTCGGATGTTATAAGTGACTCACGATACGTGGTTCTAAATTCATGATTTAGTATCCATCCTCGGACTTGGCGTGTGGTATCTTGGCGCAAATCGTTAACCAATTGGTCTTTTATACGATGCATACGCATGGTCACTAATGGAATATCATCAAGAATCGGTAAGTCTTGCGTCTTTATATTTTTTGCAACCGCATCACGTTGTGTGCTTTGTACGTCAAATATAATAATGTTCGCATTTTGGGCTGTCTGCCCTACTTCGGTTTTAGCCAATAAAATGGCTTTGATAAAATATAAGTTACTAATTAAAAATGTACCCAATCCTATAGCTACGACCAAAACCACGGTTTGATTATTAGGACGGAATAAATTGTGTAAACTTTGACGTGCAGTAAATCCCCATTGCTTTGGAAAAAAACGTCGGACGCCATTAATAGCCAATACGGCAATACCAGCTAAAATGGAAAAGGTTAGTAATGCTGCTACAACAAAACCAAACGCATAGACAACGTTGTTTAATAACCAAAATGAAAATAAAAACAGGAAAACAATGATTAAAAGAAACACTAAGAATCTTACTTTTTTAGGTTCTTGTGTAGATTGCTCATCTATGCGTAGTACCGCTAATGGCGATACATACCACGTACGAAGTAACGGTAATAGCGCAAATAACACGGACATCATTAAACCAAGTCCAACACCAATAAAAATAGGTTGTGATGTAATACTAACGCTGACCTCAAAGGATAAAAAATCTTTTAAGATGTATGGAAATAATTCTTGAAGTCCAACACCAATAAGCGACCCAATTAAACCACCAATAATGCCTATCCCAGAAATCTGAATCAAAAATATTAGAAAGCTTTGTAACCTAGACGCACCCATACATTTTAATACGGCTATAGCTCTTAGCTTTTCTTTTATATAAATATGTACGGCACTTGCGATACCAATACAGCCTAACAATAGCGCGATAAAAGCCACCAAATTTAAAAACTTACTCACATTATCATAGCGTCTCCCTAAACGTCTACTCGTACTGGTATGTGTATCTAAATCGGCGTTTTCTATATCAAGAATAGGGTCTATTTTATCTTCAAAAACATCTAAATCTAGAGTATCGGATACTTTATAGAAGAATTGATATTCTTTACGACTCCCGAATTGTAAAAGTTTTGTGTCTTTGATAAAACGTTTTGGGATAACTACTGGTGGTGCCACCGACATCGAAATAGCTGTACTGCCTGGTATGGCTTTCAGTGCTCCTGCAATAGGAAGCGTTACCTCACCTATTTTGATTGAATCACCTGGTTTAATATCATATTGAAGCAATAAAGTGGCATCAACTAAAGCGCCACCTAACTCTTGATAACTTGTTGCTGCTGAGACAGGTTGTGTATCCATACTACCATAAAATGGAAATGCACCTTCTATACCACGAACACGTACTAATTTGGTACCGCCATTTTTTGGAAAGGCAATCATAGACACAAAATTAACTTCGGAAGCATCAGGTTCTAAAGAATCAATAATGACCTTTGCACGTTCGGTTGGTTCTTGTCTAGTATCGATAATAAAATCTGCACCCATTAAACTTTTGGATTGACGCTGAATATTATCCTTGAGATTGTTGCTAAATAACTGTATGGATACTACAGCAGCAATACCAAGAATAATCGACGCCATAAATAGTAGTAATCTTACTCGGCTGGCCTTAGCATCGCGCCATGCCATTTTAAAAAGCCAAGATATGTTTAACTTATGTTTTTTTATGGATGTACTCAAAGTGCTGTAGTAGGTTGGTTGGTTAATAGTTTTCCGCCCTTAAGTCGAAGTATTTGTTGGGTACGATTGGCCAAATCCAAATCGTGAGAAATGATGACCAACGTGGTGCCTGTTTGTTTATTGAGGTCAAATAAGAGTTTAATGACTTTTTCGCCAGTTTCTTCGTCTAAATTTCCAGTAGGTTCATCTGCAAATAAGATAGAAGGTGAATTTGAAAATGCTCTCGCTATAGCCACACGCTGTTGTTCGCCACCAGATAGTTGTGATGGATAATGATGAATACGGTCTGCCAACCCTACTTTTTCTAATAATACCTTACTCTTTTGAGCAGCATCTTTAACACCTTGAAGTTCTAGTGGAACACTTACATTTTCTAGAGCAGTAAGTGTTGGTAATAACTGAAAATTTTGGAAAATAAACCCGACTTCTTTATTTCGTAATTGAGCACGTTGGTCTTCGTTCAATGTATTTAAATCATGCCCACATAACTCAACACTTCCCGCATTGGGCTTATCTAAGCCAGCACACAAACCTAGCAGCGTAGTTTTTCCACTTCCTGAAGGTCCGACTATAGAAAAGGTCTGCCCTTTTTCAACATCGAACGAAATATCATGTAAAACCGTTAATTCTTTGTTACCACTGGTATAGGTCTTTTCTAACCCACTAATCTTTAATATCTTTGGCATTAACTTTAATTTAAAGGTACTTATGTATAAAGTTCAAAATAATCAATTGCCCTCAATTTCACTAACTTGCTTTGTACATAAATTCTTAAAGTTTTGTTATTTTATTATGGCTGTTTTACTCGTGTCTTGTAGCGATAAAAAAAACGATGAATCTGTTGAAAACTCTCTATCTAAAAACGAAACTGAACAAACAAAAATACCTAAGACCAATACCAAGACTATTTTATGCTTTGGCGATAGCATTACCGCAGGTTATGGTCTTGACGATAGTAATGACGCTTACCCTGCTGTTTTACAAGAAAAGATAGATGCTTTAGGCTTGGATTATACCGTTATTAACTCAGGTTTAAGTGGTGAAACAACGGCTGGTGGAAAAGGCCGTATCGATTGGGTAATGAACCAAGACGTTGATATTTTTCTTTTAGAATTGGGTGCCAACGATGGCTTGAGGGGCGTGCCTTTATCTGAAACACGGTCTAACCTACAAGCTATTATCGATGTTGTAAAAGCCAAAAGTCCAGATACGACCATTATACTTGCAGGTATGGAATTACCACCTAATATGGGCAAAGATTATACTACTGAGTTTAGAACCATTTTTGCTGAAATAGCAGCTAAAAATAGTGTAGCATTTATTCCTTTTATTTTGAAGGATGTTGGAGGTATTGCAGAACTCAATCAAGCTGATGGCATCCATCCTACTGTTGAAGGTCATATAATTGTAGCCAATACGGTATGGGAAGTTTTAAAACCCTTAGTTAAACCATAATTTCCTTAATAAAATCGCATCAAGGCACTAAAAACTGACCTTCCCAATTTGTTTCAGTTTTTGCAAATACTATTCTGATGTGATTTGGACGTTTTAATTTTAGATATTCAATTTGTTTAGGGATAATTTTAATAGCACAGAAATGATGTTTTTCTTCGTTATAACTAATATTTTCAGGATTAGCTATTTGATTTCCAGGATGTCGTGAGGTGATGTAGTCTTTTCTAGAATTTTCAGAGATGTTATTCCAATAATTTCTTATTTCTTGTTGGTCTGTAATAATATGGGCTTCGCCTTCTACCCTAACCTGTATTAACTTCTTTGGATGGTAAAACAACGCGCTTACGTTATTATTGGTTTTAATGTCTTTTATTTTCTGTGACCTTGCATCTGTATAGATAAGAAGTGTTGTGTCTTGTAAAGTTTTACGAAGTACAACCGTGCGCTGTCTAGCTGTTTGTTTATGGATTGTTGCTAATGAAAAATAGCGAAACGGATGCCTTTTTTTAGTAGGTCCGTTAATTAATTCTCGT
The DNA here is from genome assembly GCF_013042245.1 of Winogradskyella sp. GTDB lineage: Bacteria > Bacteroidota > Bacteroidia > Flavobacteriales > Flavobacteriaceae > Winogradskyella. Next base: position 4,783 of record NZ_JABDQL010000067.1, read on the forward strand.
TTCAATTCTTCAAAAAAATGTTCTTCCAAGGTGTTTTTTTCTTTCAAAAATACTTAAAAATAAACTTGACTAAGGTGTGTTAAGCCTATGTAATTAGTATTTGTTTATGAGTTTTGATGTGATATATACTTTTTAGATGATGTATCTTTACATAGTGGAATTATTAGACTATTTAATATACTTTGAAGCGTTCTCTTTTTTGTTTTTTGGCTTTAGTTGCCTAGCTACAGAATATATGAGGCTAGAGTTTATAAGGTACGGTTTAGCTAAACAACGAGAATTTACGGGAATCGTCCAACTCCTGTGTAGCCTAGGTCTCTTTGTGGGCGCAATAGCCAACATCAATTGGCTAGTGTTTTTGGCTGCTTCAGGACTATTCTTTGTAATGCTTGCGGGATTTATTGTGCGTCTTAAAATTAGAGATGGTTTTGGAAAGTCTTTTCCAGCACTGTTCTACACGCTTTTGTCACTTTATATAGCTTATAATTTCTACGACTATTTATAGAAATGCAATAAGTAAACACAAGGATAAAAATACAAATGCAGGGAACGATTTATAAGTATCAGTTAAAGAAAAACCGTGAGTAAAATATACTCACGGTTTTAAACTGATTGATTTAGTAATTAAAACTCTATAAAACTTCAAGAAAATAATCCATCATCTCTTCTTTAAGTTCATAGTGTAGTTTTATGTAGGTAGGCATATCTTCTTTTAAAGTGTTTTGCTCATTTTGTAACCTTCCGTCAATATTTTCATTTAATTCAGGATTGTTGAGGTTTGCCATTTTATTTCTGCAGCGGTGTCTTAATTTTGAAATCGCATCTTTTTCAATCATTATTCTATTTTGGAAGATTTCCAGCTTAACTAAAACCATTGGATCTTGTTCACGTTGCGCAATCTCTTCTAGTTTTTCCTGAAAAGTATCCATTTCATTAAAATGAAAACGTAATTCTCTTCTCCAAGTATCAATATTGAACTGTAAATCGCTTAAATACATTAATTTAGTTTGCATGATTTTTTGTGTTACACGGTTAATAATTCTCTTTTTGGTATTAATTCTTTCTGAATATGATTTGGAACAGCTGCATAGCTATCAAATTTAGAAAAGTAAGTTGCTCGTCCTTGTGTAAGTGAGCGCAATTGTGTCGAAAAATCAGATAGTTCAGCGCTAGGAATTGTACACTTTAGTACCTGATAATGTGCTTCATTCTCAATGCCTTTTATAATGGCTCGTCGACTTTGCAATTCTGTCATTACGTTACCTACCATCTGTTCTGGTACTCGTAATTCCATTTGTTCGGTTGGCTCTAATAATTTTGGATTTGCATTTAAAAAGGCTTCTTTAAATGCATGTGCACCAGCTATTTTAAATGAAATATCATTTGAGTCTACAGCATGCATTTTGCCATCATAAACCATGACACGGACATCTCGAATAAATGATTCTGTTAAAGGACCCGATTCCATAACTTCTAAAATACCTTTCATAATTGAAGGTAAATAGCGCAGGTCTATAACACCACCAACAATACAGTTATAGAAAACGAGCTTACCTTCCCAAGGTAAATCGATTACTTCCTTGCCACGAAGTGAAAATCCATCAGGATCTGGCATACCTTTATAATATGGCTCTATTTTAAGATGTACTTGACCAAATTGGCCAGAACCACCACTTTGCTTTTTATGCCTATAGTTTGCCGTGGCACTACGTTGTATAGTTTCACGATACGAAATTTTTGGTGATTCAAATCGTGGTGATACATCGTAAATATTATCTAGAATCCAAGTTAAAGTTGCTAAATGTAATTCGCCTTGAGTACCAACTAAAGTCTGTTTGGTTTCATTATTATAGCTTAAATCTACAGTTAAATCTTGGCTATGTATACGCTTTAGGGCATCACTCAATTTTTCCTCTTCAGCTGTATTTTTTGCAAATACAGCTTTTACTAATCGAGGTTGAGGAAATTTAATAGGTCTTATAGTACCAGCTTCTGCCTTCGTAGCCAGTGTATCATTTGTTTCAGTAAATTTTAATTTTGTAGTTGCTCCAATATCTCCAACGGTAAGTTTAGCGACGGGGTGTTTTTCTTTTCCATCCATAATGTACAATTGGTTCAACGTTTCAGACTCACCAGTTCTAGTATTAAAGAGCTTATCATTTGTGTTTACTTCTCCGGACATCACTTTGAAAAATGTTATCTGTCCTAAATTAGGCTGATAAATGGTTTTAAATACAAATAACCACGCATCAGCGTCAACTTCTGGAATAACTAAATCACCTTCAATGGTTTGCTCAGGTTTTAAATCTGCTGCTGCAGGTGCAACATTATCTATGAAGCCCATTAAGCGTCCTGTACCCATGTCATTTAAGGCAGATATACAAAATACAGGAAACATATCATGGTTAAGCATGCCTAACTTTATACCTTTACGAAGTTCATTTTCGTTTAAGGTGCCTTTATCAAAATAGAGCTCCATGAGTTCTTCATCATTTTCAGCTGCTTTCTCTACAAGTTCTGTATGTCGTTTGTTAGCATATTCCAATTGGTCTTTTGGGATTGCTATTTTTTCTGGTTTTCCGCCTTCTGGTCCAAACTTATAGCATTTCATTTTAAGAACATCAATAATACATTGTGCTCCATCGATAATGAGTGGATATTGCACTAGTACAACATTATTACCAACTAACTCTTTAAGGCTATTCATACTCTTTTCAAAGTCAGCTTTTTCACTATCAATCTTATTGATTACAAAAAGTGTTGGCTTATGGAATCTATCTACATAATTCCAGATTATCTCTGTTCCTATATCGGCACCATGTTTAGCATTAATTACAGTAACAATAGTATCGGCTACGCGAATTGAAGACATTATTTCACCAATAAAATCATCTAGTCCCGGAGTGTCTATAATGTTAATTTTATAGTTACGCCACTCTGTATGCAAAGGTGTAGAAAAAACAGAAGCACCACGTTGGTGCTCAAATTCATGATAATCAGAAATGGTGTTTTCTTGCTCTACTGTACCACGTCTGTTAATTAAACCTGCTTCGAAGAGCATGGTTTCAGATAATGTGGTTTTGCCAGAGCGGTGTGCGCCGACAAATGCCACATTCTTGATGTGTTTATTGTCAAATACTTTCATATAGTATGATTTATCGATTAGAGATTCCTTGAAAATTCTTGATTTAAAGGTACTATTGATAAGTCACAAAAAATATGACGTCTGTTAGCTTTTGGAAATAGTCTTAAAATGCCTATCAAAAAATGGCTAGGCATTATGCATTAGTTTTTACTTTATTAGATTATCGCTTTAATGTAAAGTGATCGTTAAGGCTATTGCCTTCATATAGAACCATTTGGTTTCAATAGTCTCAATTAGGTAAAAAAGTACCATTAAATACCCCATCCCACCCTAATGATGTTGGGGATAAAGTTTTTTATTACTCTGCGATAGAGAAGCATAAGAGATTAAGATTGTAAGAAGTAGAAATGTGATGTAAATGGAGGTTTCATGCGTTTATATGTATTGTTTTTTTTAAGGACACATGCTGTTCGCTATTAATCATTCCTTTGGGTGATAATATGTTTAGCATGCGCGTTTCATAATTGCTTAGTTGGTGGTTGTTAGAATATCATACAAGCTAATCAAAAAACACCTTTTACAATCCTTGCTTTTAGCTTTGATGATTAAGTATTATTTTCACAAAAAATAAATCTTATGCGTAATTTTCTATTTATTGTTTTTATAGCTTTTATTTCTTGTAAATCGGATAATAATACCAGTCCAGATTTAGAGCGTTGGCAAAACACTGCCGATAATATCACAATTATTAGAGATAATTTTGGTGTGCCTCACATCTATGGCAAAACTGATGCTGATGCTGTTTTTGGATTGTTATATGCTCAATGCGAAGACGATTTTAATCGTGTAGAACAAAATTATATATGGGCGACAGGACGCTTAGCCGAAGTAGAAGGAGAAGATGCTATCTACAGCGATTTACGTGCTAAAATGTTTATGACCGAAGAGGAAGCCAAAACTAATTATGAGAATAGTCCTGATTGGTTGAAAAAATTATGTGATGCCTTTGCAGACGGAATTAATTATTATTTATACACACACCCTAAAGTTAAACCTAGATTGATTACAAAATTTGAACCATGGATGCCCATGTATTTTTCTGAAGGCTCTATTGGAGGTGATATTGAACGTGTTTCGGCAAGACGAATAAAAGCCTTTTACGAAGGTACCGCTATCAATCAATTTGAAGTTGAAAAAGAACTACAAGAAAAGGCTGATGCCGAACCTGCAGGTTCTAATGGCATTGCTATCCATGGAAAATTAACCAAGTCTGGTAATCCTATTCTATTAATTAATCCTCATACGTCATTCTTTTTCCGTGGCGAAGTGCATGTTGTTAGCGAAGAAGGTCTTAATGCTTACGGCGCTGTTACTTGGGGTCAATTTTTTGTATACCAAGGTTTTAATGAAAAAACTGGCTGGATGCATACATCTACTTACACCGACGTTATTGATGAATTTGAAGAGGATTTAATAAAAATTGAAGATAAACTCATGTACCGTTACGGCAAAGAATTACGCGAAGTCCAAACATTTGAAACGAAATTAAAATATAAAGATGGTGACTCAATTAAATCTAAAATTTTTCCATTTTACAGAACCCACCATGGACCAATTACGCAAAGTAAAGATGGAAAATGGATTGCCACGGCTATGATGTGGGAACCCGTAAAAGCCTTAAAACAATCTTATATTCGAACAAAACAAGATGGTTATAAAGGTTTTAGAAAAATGATGGACATTAAAACCAACTCATCTAACAATACTGTTTATGCCGATGCAGAAGGTAATATTGGGTATTTTCACGGAAACTTTATTCCTAAACGAGATACAACATTCAATTATCGTAAACCAGTGGATGGCAGTAACCCTAAAACGGACTGGCAAGGTCTGCATGAAGTTGATGAACATATCACATTGTTAAACCCTGAAAATGGATGGCTACAAAATTGTAATTCTACACCATTTACAGCTGCTGCAGAGTTTAGTCCAAAGGCTGAAGATTATCCTAAATACATGTCGCTAAATCGGGAAAATTACAGAGGTGTACATGCTATTGATTTATTATCTGATAGTAAATAATCCTCGGGGCAAGCCCACGAGGCATTAAAATAATTTCAATTGATTATTCTTTTTCAAACTTTTATAATCCTTTTCAACACCTTGTTCCTTAACATAATTTGCTATCAATTTTTCAG
>NZ_JABDQL010000070.1 GCF_013042245.1 Winogradskyella sp.
AAAATAATCTTGTTGAAATCGACTATTAAGATACTGAAAATCAATAACTTAAACAAGTTTAAGACGTTGTTTTTCAATGAATTAAGCTTGTTTTTTTATCTATTTACCAACCCTTGATTCGCATTTATAATTATTCATAAAAAACCATAGTAAAAACAAGCACTTTCATTAATTTCACAACTTTAAAAATTGCTACCCAATTGGAAAAATATTTAAGTCAACTTAACGAAGCTCAACTCGCACCAACATTGCAAAAAGATGGCCCTATGATTGTCATCGCTGGTGCTGGTTCTGGTAAAACTCGTGTACTTACTTACAGAATTGCTTATTTAATGAGTCAAGGTGTTGATGCATTTAATATTTTGGCATTGACATTCACTAACAAAGCAGCTCGAGAAATGAAAGGTAGAATTGCAGATATTGTAGGTGATGGAGAAGCGAAAAATTTGTGGATGGGAACATTCCACTCCGTATTTGCAAAAATTTTACGTTTTGAAGGTCACCATTTGGGCTTTCCTAGCAATTTTACTATTTACGATACCCAAGATTCGCAAAAGCTTTTAGGTTCTATAATAAAAGAGATGGGCTTGGATAAGGACATTTATAAAACTAAACAGGTTTATAGCCGGATTTCTTCCTATAAAAATAGCCTTATTACAGTAAAAGCATATTATAGCAATCCCGAATTAATGGAAGCTGACGCTGCAGCGCGACGCCCTAAAATGGGTGAGGTTTATGCCGAATATGTCGATAGATGTTTTAAAGCTGGTGCTATGGATTTTGATGACTTATTATTGCGTACTAATGAATTATTAACGCGCTTTCCTAATGTTTTAGCTCAGTACCAAAACAAGTTTAGATACATTCTTGTTGATGAGTATCAAGATACCAACCACTCTCAATATTTGATTGTTAGAGCGCTGGCAGACCGTTTTCAGAATATCTGTGTGGTAGGAGATGATGCACAAAGCATATATGCCTTTCGTGGGGCAAATATTAATAATATTCTGAACTTTCAAAAGGATTATGACGATGTAAAACTGTACCGTTTAGAACAGAACTACAGATCTACAAAAAACATTGTCGGGGCAGCCAATTCAGTTATTGAGCATAATAAAACCAAACTTGATAAAGTGGTTTGGACGGCTAACGATATTGGAGAGAAAGTTATTATTCACCGTTCTATGACAGATGGTGATGAAGGTCGATACGTTGCAAGCACCATCTGGGATACTAAAATGAATGAACACCTTCCTAATAGTGACTTTGCAGTTTTATACAGAACAAATGCCCAGTCTCGTGCCATTGAAGACGCATTACGTAAGCGTGATATTCCTTATAGAATCTATGGTGGGCTATCTTTCTATCAAAGAAAAGAAATTAAAGATGTTACTGCTTATTTACGTCTAATTATTAATACTGCAGATGAAGAAGCATTAAAACGTGTGATTAACTATCCGACAAGAGGAATAGGACAAACAACCATAGACCGATTGATAGTTGCGGCTAATGCTAGCGGACGAACTATTTATGATATTATGAGCGATATCGATAATGTGAGTATTAATATTAATAACGGAACAAAAACTAAACTAAAGGACTTTGTAACCTTGATTGAAAGTTATAAGGTTATGAACCAGAATGCAAATGCCTTTGATTTGGCAGAACATGTTACAAAAACAAGTGGCCTTATAAGAGAACTCGGAAAAGACGGTACTCCAGAAGGTATTACTAAATTAGATAACGTTCAAGAATTATTAAACGGTATCAAAGACTTTGTTGAAGGACAAATAGAATTGGCAGACGCTGGTGATTCCTTAGCTGAGTTTTTGGAAGATGTTGCTCTAGCTACAGATTTAGACGGAGACAAAGGCGATCCCAACCATGTAGCACTAATGACAATTCATTTGGCTAAGGGTCTTGAGTTTCCGTACGTTTTTATTGTAGGTATGGAAGAAGATTTATTCCCAAGTGCTATGAGTATGAATACGCGTAGCGAACTGGAAGAAGAACGCCGTCTGTTTTACGTGGCACTTACCAGAGCAGAAAAGCAGGCCTATTTAACCTATACAATTTCCCGTTACCGTTGGGGAAAATTGATAGATGCAGAACCAAGTCGATTTATAGATGAAATTGATGAGCAATTTGTAAATAATACAACGCCGCTAAAAGAACAACGGTTTAATCCAATGCTTGATGCTTCAATATTTGGAGATATTGAGCCTAATAAAATTCGATTTGCAAAACCAAAATCACCTAATTTGAAGAAGAAACAAGATAGAAAAAAACCTGAAAATTTTGAGATTAAAGCACCTAAGAAAATGACTGCAGTTAGTAAAGCGACTAGCACTAATACTAATCTCTTTGATAATAAATTAACTGTTGGAAATATTGTAAACCATGATCGCTTTGGTAGAGGAGAAGTCCTTAAAATAGAAGGCGCTGGTAGCGATTTAAAGGCTGAAATTAAATTTAATAATGGTGCAATAAAAAAATTGTTATTACGTTTTGCTAAGCTTGAAATATTAAATCCTAAATCTTAAATATAATTGCTTTAAGGCGTCTAAATACATAAATAGTATTCATTATCTTTATTTCATGGCAGAATTCATTAAAATATATCCTAAAAACCCAAACCCTAAAGCTATTCAAAAAGTAGTTGACGTGCTTAGAAAAGGTGGGCTAGTCATTTATCCTACAGATACGGTTTATGGCTTAGGTTGTGATATTACTAATGTGAAAGCCTTAGAAAAAATAGCTAGAATTAAAGGTGTGAAACTTGAGAAATCTAACTTTTCTTTCATTTGTCACGATTTAAGTAATCTTAGCGATTATGTAAAGCAAATAGATACGACTACATTTAAAATATTAAAACGTGCTTTACCGGGAGCATACACCTTTATTTTACCTGGTTCAAAAAACTTGCCTAACCCTTTTAAAAAAAGAAAAACAGTTGGTATTCGCGTTCCCGACAACTCCATTATTTTGAGTTTAGTAGAAGCGCTAGGAAACCCTATAGTTTCAACATCTATAAGAGATGATGATGATATTTTGGAATATACTACTGACCCCGAACTAATCCTTGAAAAATGGGAAAATCTTGTTGATTTAGTTATCAATGGTGGTTATGGTGATAATGAGGCATCTACTGTAATAGACTTGTCCCAAGATGTACCTATAATTGTAAGAGAAGGTAAGGGTAGTCTTGAAATTTTTTAAGCACGTCTCAAATTCCTAAAAATTCTATTATTGATTGAATAGAATAGTAAAAGCGAAATAACACCACATATGGTAAAACCAACAAAAAGAGGTGTCACAGAATCAATTACAAACTTACCAATATAGTCTGCAATTGGCACAGCCATTACTGTAGATACAAACCCGTTAAGAGCAGAACCAATACCTGCAATATGTCCCATAGGTTCCATAGCAAGTGCTCTTAAATTACCAAATAAAAATCCTATTGTAAAAAATTGAAGTGCAAAAAAACCGATTAAAACTTCTATACTAGGATTACTACCAGTATTAAAAACTATAACGAATAAAAGTGAAATTAGCACAAAGCACAGCATAGCTGTATGTACAATTTTTCGCATTCCATATCGAACTACTAGTTGACTATTCATAAAAGTGGAGAGTCCAACAGAGATAGCCAAACTAGCAAAAATGAGGGGAAACTCTTCTTTCATATCATATTGTTTTTCAAAAACACGTTGTGACGTACTTAAATAAACCATGAACGAACCTGTGATTAGACCTGATAAAATAGTGTAAATAACAGCCGGCTTTATTTTAAAAAAGGCAATCGTCCCTGTTTTAAAGATTGATAGACGGTAACTTATACGATGCTTATCTTTTAGTGTTTCGGGTTGCCGTAGCCAAAACCAAAGCATGACTAATATCCCAAAACAGGCATTGAAAATAAATATCATTTTCCAGTGAAAATGATTCATAATATACTGACCAAGCGAAGGTGCAATAACAGGGACGAGGATAAAAATCATCACAACGAAGGATAATATTTTCGCCATATAATCGCCACTGTAACTATCCCGAACTATTGCAATAGTCATCGTTCTGGGTGCAGCAAGACCAATACCTTGTAGTACACGACCAAAAAGCATTATTTCAAAACTTTTTGTGGTTACACAAATATAAGAAGCCACTAAAAAAACAATAAAACCAATGTAAACGATGGGTTTTCTGCCAAAACTATCTGACAATGGCCCAAAAAGTAATTGCCCACAACCCAATCCTAAAAAGATTGAGGTAATTAATTTAGGATTGTCTTTAATGTCTGCAACATTTAAATCTGCACCAATATCTGGCAAAGCAGGCAATAATGCATCAATCGTCAGTGCAACAATAGACATTAAAGCAGCCATTAAAATAACAAACTCTACCTGTGACCGACTTTGATTTTTCATTGCGCAAAAGTAAGCTAATAATTAGGTACTTTTAAAGAGTAGAATTTCTTTTCCTAATATTAAAATCTAAATTTTTAATACCTAAAAAATGTTACAGTCCTTAATAAAACTCTTTAACAGAGACATAAATGCTATAAAAATTGAATTAACGTCATATAAAAATGAATCAGTTATTTGGGTTGTTGATAAAGACATCTCTAACTGCGCGGGAAATTTAACACTTCATCTTATTGGAAATCTAAATCATTTTATAGGTGCTACTTTAGGAAATACAGATTACGTGCGACAACGCGATTTAGAGTTTTTTCAAAAAAATGTGTCTGTAGCTAAACTCATAAAAATGTTAGAAGCAACTAAAGTTGAAATAGAAAACACATTATTAAAATTAAAACCATCGGATTTACAAAAAGTATATCGAAGAAATCCATTTGAAGATTATATGACGACAGAATACTTTTTATTGCACCTAAAATCGCACTTAGCCTATCATTTAGGACAGATTAATTACCACAGACGTTTATTAGATTAGTACCTTTGAAGTAATTTAAAATATATGCAACACCTTAAAGAATCGTCATCAAAAGCAAACAAAAAGAAATCTAAAGTAAGTATTGCTAAAGCCTTTAAAACTATTATTTGGCCAAGACGAAACCTCGTTTTTATTGGACTAATATTAATTGTTCTTCGAAGCTTATCGGGTTTAATTCTTCCTTGGCAAAGTAAAGTCCTATTAGATGAGGTTGTGCCTAATAAAAATTACGACCAATTATATGTTCTTATAGCTGTTGTTATTACAGCAATATCAATTCAGGCTATCACTTCTTTCACATTAACTAAAATATTGAGTGTACAAGCGCAATTTTTAATAAGTGAATTAAGAGCGCAAGTTCAGAAAAAGGTATTATCACTTCCTATTAGCTTTTTCGATAATACAAAATCAGGAGCCTTAGTCTCAAGAATAATGAGTGACGTGGAAGGTGTTCGTAATTTAATTGGCACTGGTTTGGTACAATTAGTAGGCGGAACATTCACTGCTATTATTTCTTTGATTATTCTAATAAATTTGAATCCATGGATGACTTTATTTGTATTTGTGCCTCTATCAATTTTCGCGTTCATTGCTTTAAAAGCCTTTAAATATATTCGCCCAATTTTTAGAACACGCGGAAGGATTAATGCAGAAGTTAAAGGTCGCTTAACCGAAACCTTAGCTGGTGTAAGAGTCATAAAAGCATTTAATTCTGAAGAACAAGAAAACAAAATATTTGAAAAAGGAGTCGATAGTATTTTTCAGAATGTAAAAAAGAGCTTAACTGCTACAGCTTTAATGACGAGCTCATCGACTTTTTTAATTGGTGTTGCCACCACGGGGATTATGGGTATTGGCGGATACTACATGATGAAAGGTGAAATGACTACTGGAGATTTTCTTTTTTTTACATTAGTTTTAGGTTTTATGATTGCACCAATAGTGCAAATGAGTAATATTGGTAGCCAATTAACTGAAGCCTTAGCAGGTTTAGACCGTACCGAAGAGTTAATGAATATGACTGCTGAAGAAGATGATGAAAACAGAATAGTAGAACTCAATTCATTTCAAGGAAATCTTATTTTTAACGATGTCTCCTTTGCGTATGAAGAAGGAAAACCTGTATTGCATAATATCAATTTCAACGCGCCTTCAGGTTCAGTTATAGCTTTAGTGGGTAGTTCTGGCTCTGGCAAATCTACGATTGCCGGACTTTCAGCTACATTTTTGAATCCACAATCAGGAACCATAACCATTGACGGTGAAGATCTATCCAAAGTGAAATTAAATAGCTTCAGAAAACATTTAGGTGTCGTTTTACAGGATGAATTCTTGTTTGAAGGCACTATCAGAGAAAACATTATGTTTCCAAGACCTGATGCTACCGAAGTACAATTACAAAATGCTGTTAAAGCAGCTTACGTGAATGAGTTTACAGACCGTTTTGATGATGGTTTAGAAACACTTATAGGTGAGCGTGGTGTAAAACTTTCTGGTGGTCAACGGCAACGCATTGCTATTGCTCGTGCTATTTTAGCAGATCCAAAAATTATTATTTTGGATGAGGCAACATCAAATTTAGATACTGAAAGTGAAGGGTTAATTCAAAAAAGTTTGTCTCAACTTACAAATAACAGAACTACAATAGTTATTGCGCATAGACTAAGCACCATTAAGCGTGCAGACCAAATTTTAGTTATAGAATCTGGGAAAATTGTTGAGCGTGGTAATCATGAAGAGTTACTTGCTAAAGAAGGTAGATATTATGATTTATATACGTTTCAGGCTAAAATTTAATATTATAAAAAAGCCTTTCATATTTAAAATTGAAAGGCTTTGAACTTAAATTGATATTCTTCTAAAGCGGAATGTTTCCGTGTTTGCGCTTTGGTTTATTAACCTCTTTGTTTTCAAGCATACTAAAGGCCTTAATAAGCTTACGACGCGTATTTTTAGGAAGTATAACTTCATCTATAAATCCACGTTCAGCGGCACTGTAAGGGTTAGCAAACAATTTAGCATATTCAGCTTCTTTTTCTTTCCATTTGGCTTCTGGGTCTTCAGACGCCACAATTTCACGTTTAAAGATAATTTCCGCAGCACCTTTTGCACCCATAACTGCAATCTCTGCTGTTGGCCATGCAAAATTCATGTCAGCGCCAATGTGTTTTGAGTTCATAACATCATAAGCACCGCCATAAGCCTTACGCGTAATTACAGTAACTCGTGGTACAGTTGCTTCACTAAATGCATAAAGTAATTTGGCGCCGTGTACAATAATACCATTCCATTCTTGGTCAGTACCAGGTAAGAACCCAGGAACATCTTCTAAAACTAAAATTGGAATATTAAAAGCATCACAAAAGCGAACAAAACGTGCGGCTTTCTTCGAGCTTTTTACACCAAGTACACCAGCCAAAAACATAGGTTGGTTGGCGACGATACCAATAGACTTTCCTCCTAATCTTGCAAAACCTACAATTATATTTTCAGCATAATCCTTATGAATTTCATAAAATGAATCCTTATCTATAATGCCTTCAATCACTTGATGCATATCGTAAGGTTTATTTGGATTATCAGGAACAATATCGGTTAAAACCTCACGGACTTCTTCTTTTAATTCAATATCAAAATCCGCAGGAATCTCTTTATTGTTCTGTGGTAGATAACTCAGTAGTTTTTTGACATCTTCTAAACATTCAATATCATTAGCTGAAGTTTTATGAGCAACACCAGATTTAGTTGAATGTACACTTGCACCTCCCAATTCTTCACTTGTCACTTCTTCATTTGTTACTGTTTTTACAACATTTGGCCCTGTAACAAACATGTAACTTGTATCTTCTACCATGATTGTAAAATCTGTCATAGCAGGCGAATACACAGCACCACCAGCACAAGGTCCCATTATTGCTGAAATCTGTGGAATAACCCCAGAGGCTTGTACATTACGATAAAAAATATCGGCATAACCACCTAAGGAACGAACTCCTTCTTGTATTCGTGCCCCACCAGAATCATTAAGTCCAATTATTGGTGCACCTACATTAACGGCCATATCCATAATTTTGCAAATCTTTTCAGCGTGAGTCTCTGAAAGTGAACCACCAAAAACTGTAAAATCTTGTGCAAAAATGTACACCAATCTTCCGTTAACAGTTCCGTAGCCTGTAACTACACCATCTCCATAACACTTCTGTTTTTCCATACCAAACTCCTTGGTCCTGTGTGTAACCAGAGCTCCAATTGCTTCAAACGAGCCTTCGTCTAACAGATATAAAACACGTTCTCTAGCGGTTAGTTTTTTCTTTTGATGTTGCTTGTCAATTCTTGCCTGACCACCGCCAAGCTTCGATAATTCAAGTTTTTCGTTGAGTGTTTTTATTTTTGAATCCATAATATCTTAATTAGGTACTCTGAGTAGTTTTTGTTCTTTAAAATAGGTCTTTAAAGCAATTTGTGCTGCTATTTTAGCTTCAGCCTTATGACGTTCTTCTAAAAGGATAGGCGAGTAGTAGTTTTTTACAAAATGTGTGTCGAAATTACCACTTCTAAAAGCTTCATGTTCGCATACAAAACGACCGAAAGGCAGTGTGGTTTGCACACCTTTTACATGATAATTATCTATAGCTTTTATCATTAATTCTATGGCTTCAGACCTTGTTTTTCCGTAGGTGATTAACTTAGATAACATTGGGTCATAGTAAATAGGAATATCCATACCTTCCTCAAAACCATTATCTACACGAATGTTTTCTCCTTCAGGCAATTGATAAACTTCTAAATTTCCTACACTCGGTAAAAAGTCATTCATAGGATCTTCTGCATAAACACGAAGTTCTAAGGCATGACCATTGATTTTTAAATCCTCTTGTTTAATATCTAGAGCTTCACCTCGTGCCACTTTAATTTGAAGTTCTACCAAATCTACACCAGAAATCCACTCGGAAACTGGATGTTCTACCTGTAAGCGTGTATTCATTTCTAAGAAATAGAAGTTATGCTCAGCGTCCATTAAAAATTCTACAGTACCAGCACCAAGATAGTCACAAGAACGTGCTACATCAATAGCAGCTTGTCCCATGCGCTTTCTTAACTCAGGAGTAAGAATTGCAGAAGGTGCTTCTTCAACAACTTTTTGATGGCGTCGCTGCACAGAACATTCGCGCTCAAAAAAGTGGAGGATATTTCCATAGCTATCTGCCATAACTTGGATTTCAATGTGTCTAGGAGAAGTCACATATTTTTCGACAAAAACTGAGCCGTCACCAAAAGCTGAAGTTGCCTCACTAATAGCACGATTCATTTGACTTTCGATATCTTTTTCTTGCTCTACAACACGCATACCTTTACCACCGCCTCCAGCAGCAGCTTTAATCAATATCGGTAGGCCAATTTGTTTAGCAATTTCTACGGCTTCTTTTGGGTCAGTAACAGCATGGTCAACACCTGGAACCATCGGGATGTCGTAATCTTTAACTGCATCTTTTGCAGCTAATTTATCGCCCATCATTTTAATCGCTTTTGAGCGTGGTCCAATGAATGTAATATTATTTTTTTCACATAATTTTGCAAAATCAGCATTCTCGCTTAAAAATCCATAACCTGGATGGATACCATCTACATCTAATAATTTTGCAACTTCAATAATTTTATCCCCTTTTAAATAGGATTGATTTGATGGGGCAGGACCTATACAAGCAGCCTCATCGGCGTATTTTACGTGCGGTGCATTTCTATCAACTTCTGAAAATACCGCTACGGTTTTTATTCCCATTTTTTTTGCAGTCCGCATTACGCGTATCGCAATTTCACCACGATTGGCAACTAATATTTTTTTCATTCTATTCGAATTCGATTAATAAAGAATTTTTGTCTACAGTTTCACCTTGATTGACTTTAATGGATTTAATAACACCATCTCTAGGAGAGTTAATGACATTTTCCATTTTCATCGCTTCAAGTATAAGCAATGCGTCATCTTCTTTTACTTCTTGACCTTGTTTAACACTTACTTCTAGTATTAGTCCAGGCATTGGTGCTTCTATAGAATTTATCTGTTTAGATGCGCCAATTTCAAAACCTAAGGCTTCTATTTGTTGGTCCAACATATTATTAATTACAACGTCGTACGTGTTATTATTCACTTTAATAGAATAACTTTTCTTATTAAAATCTGATCGCAAAACAGTAGCTTTTACCGATTTGTCATTGTTAAGAATATGAAATTGTTTTTCGGAGGTTTCAACAGCATCCAGTTTATCAATATCTTCTTTTGATACATCAAAACTATATGTTTTGTTGACTTTGAGTTTATACATAAAATTTGATTTTATAGTCAAGTAAAATTACTGCTATGTTGTAATAGAAATCATGAAAAAAATCATGTTTTCAAAATTATTTATCATGCTTAAAATACGATTTTTTTTGATGTCGTTTTATAGCTTTTCTTGAAAGAATAAGTCCTATTATCAAAGAAATAAAAGCACCTATATAAATACCAGGAATAAAGTTAATAAACAAAAAGAAATCATAAGCTCCATGAAATAGTGTTGCTAAAAGTAAACCGGTCATGTTTAACCCGAATCTATTATTTGAAAACTTAGCCTTTCCCATAAAATAACCCATCAAAACACCAAAAGTTGCATGTGCAGGGACGGCTGTAAAAGCTCGTAAAATAGCAGTTTCATAACCGCCTTTTAAAACATACATTATGTTTTCGGTACAGGCAAAACCCATGGATACCATGACAGCATAGACTATACCATCATAGGGTTCATTAAATTCTTTATTAGGTTGTGCAAAATATTTGACGATGATATATTTACTAAACTCTTCTGATAATGCTACCACAAAAAATGCTTGGATAAATTGTTGCCAAACGCTAAACTTGTCTGTTACTGGAATAAGTCTTCCAGTTATAAGATACAGTATTAGTACTATAAATACGCTTACAAAAGCACCAAGTAAAAAGCTTTTAGTTAAAAGACCAAAAGGTTCTTTTTCATATTTATCCTGAAAGTATATATACAGAATGATGGTTATTATTGGTGTTACGGCAAATAGAAATAAAGTCATTACAATTGAGCTTTAATGTTTTTTAAAACAAATTCGTAATAACGTTTGTTTGAAGCTATAAAATGAGAATTAGTTTCACTATTAGACAATAAACTTTCAAAGGTGTCTAAACTTACCAATTTAAGTGCTTCAACTTCATCTTCTTGAGGTATAAGACTTTCTAAACTTACTGGAAGTTTTGAGATGTACACCTGATGGAATTCATAATCTTTTATGTTGCCATTATTATATTCAGATTTGTGCAAGTGTGTACCTATTTTTATTAAGTATTTCTTATTTAAGTTTAAGCCAATCTCTTCTTCTGTTTCGCGAATAGCGGCTTCAGTAAATGTCTCACCGGCATCAATATGTCCTGCAACCGATACATCCCAAAGTAGTGGGTATATGGTTTTTTTGTGAGAACGCTGCTGTAATAATATTTCACCTTTTGGTGTATATAACCACAAATGGATGGTGTTATGGTACCAGCCATTTTTATGAATATCTGACTTTAAAGCCGTTTTTCCAGTTGGATTTCCCTTAGCATCAACAATGTCTATGAGTTCATCCATTGACTACCGAATTGATAACGTTATATAACTTATTGAAATGCTTTTCTGCATTAAAAACGTGACAAGACACTCGCATATACTTTCCCCTAAACGATAGGTGAATATTGTTAGATTTTAATACTTCTTTCAATTTATCGACATCTACAGAATTTGGAATCTTAATACCAAATAAATGCTTTGCCCTGATATTGGGAGTGTTTGATGTGAATCCTAATTCTGATAGTTTTACCAAGGATTTTTCACTTATTAAATGACAATACTCTTGAAATTCCTGTCTGTTAATTTTCAAAATTTCTGTTAATGCTGCAATTTGCATTTTTACATAAATAAAACTTCCGCTTTCGCCCATAGCATAACGGCTAGCTTTAGATTTATATTCCGACTGGTAAGTGGTTAAACCCGATAGGTTTTCACTTCCTAATCGGTTTGCCCAGTTTTGCTCAATCGGTTTTCCACCATCAAAATAAGGACCGTAATACGCGTAAGCACAACCATAAGGACCAAATAACCATTTATAACCGGCACAAACCAATGCATCTGGCTGAATATCTTTTATGGAAAAGGGTAGTGCACCGATGGATTGACTGCCGTCGATTACTAGAAGAGAATTGTTCTCGCTGGTCTTATTTCGAATAGCCTTTAAATCAAACAACAATCCATTTGCCCAATGGATATGACCAATAGCGACTAATGCAGTCTTAGAATTAATTTTTTTAAGAATTGCAGAGTTCCAATCTTCAGGATTATCAGGCTGTTTAATGGTTACTATTTTGGTGTCGTAACGTTTAGCTACATCTTCCCATATATAATAATTACTTGGAAATTGCTCTTCAACAATTAGAATTTCATCACCTGAATTAAGCGTGATATTATTCGCCACATTCGCCATTCCGTATGAAACCGATGGAATAGTTACGACACGATTATAATCATCTTCGTCAATAACTTTGGCAAATAGTTTTCTGAGGTCAATGACAGGGTTAAACAAGTCTGACCCTTGCCGTAACTCTGGATGACTTTTTTGTTTTATAGCTTCAATACCAGCAGTCTCAACCGATTTAAAAGCAGGAGAAAAGCTTGCCGTGTTTAAATAGATTACATCCTCGGAAATATTAAAAAGCTGTTGTTTGGGCTTAAAAATCATTTACAGTTAAAAAAAATGGCTGTTCGATAGGATATTTATCAAACAACCATATATATGCTTAGTTAAAATAGCTAAACGTTTCGCCTTCTTTAATCTTAAGTAGCGATTCGTAAATTAAACGAATAACGTTTTCTACATCATCTTTGTGTACCATTTCTACTGTCGTGTGCATGTATCGCAAAGGCAATGAAATTAGAGCAGAAGCGACACCGCCATTACTGTATGCAAACGCATCAGTATCTGTTCCTGTGGCTCTAGATAAAGCTGCACGTTGAAAAGGTATTTTCTTTTCTTCTGCCGTGTCCGTGATTAAATTCCTTAATTTTTGCTGTACTGCAGGCGCATATGCAATGACTGGACCATTACCAATTTCAGCAAGGCCTTGTTTTTTAGGGTCAATCATTGGTGTTGTTGTGTCGTGTGTGACATCTGTAACAATGGCTACATTAGGCTTAATGGTTTCAGTAATCATTTCGGCACCACGGAGTCCAATTTCTTCCTGAACAGAATTGGTGATATAGAGTCCAAAAGGGAGTTTCTTTTTGTTTTCTTTTAGTAAACGTGCGACCTCAGCAATCATAAAACCACCCATACGGTTGTCTAAAGCACGACAAACAAATTTATCGTTATTGAGTATGTGAAATTCATCTGGGTATGTAATAACACAACCAACATGGACGCCCATTTTTTCAACTTCTTTTTTGTCTTTTGCACCAATGTCAATACAAATATTATCTGGCTTTGGAGCTTCTTCTTTAGATTTGTTGCGTGTGTGGATTGCTGGCCAACCAAAAACGCCTTTTACAATACCTTTTTTGGTATGAATATTAACAATTTTACTTGGTGCAATTTGGTGGTCGCTTCCGCCATTTCTAATGACATAAAGTAAACCATTGTCAGATATATAATTGACATACCATGAAATTTCGTCAGCATGTCCTTCAATAACTACTTTGTATTTTGCCTTAGGATTAATTACTGCAACGGCACTACCGTAGGTGTCTGTTATAAATTCATCAACGTAAGGTTTTAGATAATCCATCCAAATTTTTTGTCCTTCCCATTCGTACCCTGTTGGTGATGCGTTATTTAAATATTTTTCTAAAAAGTCCATTGACTTTTTGTTGAGTATCTTCTGTTTTGCCATGCGATTAAATTTTTCCTAAAAATAACAATATTAATAGTAAAATTAGGGTTATAGGATAGATTAATTCTTAATTTTGAGTCGCCGTGGCTTCCATTTTTGGAATGATTTTAGAGCATTATTATGTATATGCGATATATTGTCCTTTTTTTACTTTGTTCACCTATGTTTTTGGCGGCTCAGATTGATCCTGTTGAACAAGATTCTATATCCGAAACATATATAATTATTGAAGGTGATTCTATTCCTAAAAAGTTTATAGGTTTAGATGAAGTAATTGTTTTACCAAATCTGAAATTAGAAAATAGGAAAGAACGCATTAGATATTATATTTTAAGACGAAAGACAATAAAAGTATATCCATACGCAAAGCTGGCGGCAGAACGATTAGTGTCACTTCAGGAGCGTTTGGATGCTTTGCCAAAACAACGTCAGAAAAAGAAATATGCTAAAATCATTCAGAAGTATATTGAAAATGAATTTTCAGAAGAATTAAAGAAGCTGACTAAAACTGAAGGTCAGATTTTGGTAAAACTAATTCACAGACAGACAGGAAAGACCACATTTAAGCTCATTAAGGAATTGCGAAGCGGTTGGCGTGCCTTTTGGTTTAATAGTACGGCAAGTTTATTTAATATTTCTTTGAAACGTGAGTTTGTTCCCTTAGAAGTAGAGGAGGATTTTTTGATTGAAGATATTTTACTTAGAGCCTTTCAAAATGGTCAATTGGATCGCCAAAAACCTGCTTTTGAAATTGATTATTACGGTTTAAATGATAAATGGATGGGGAAGAAAAAATCGATAAAAAAATAATGAGCGTACAATCTAAACAGGAAGAATTACTTAACTCTTGGTCTCACGGGCTAGGTACTATTTTGGGTATTGTTGGTCTCATCTTTTTAATCACTGGCGTAGATAGTTCCAAACCCTGGTATTTACTTAGCGTCGTTATTTATGGTATATCAATTATTATTCTGTTTGCTGCATCAACAGCATATCATGCCGTCTCTAAATACGATTTAAAGAAAAAATTTAGGATAGTAGACCACATTAGTATCTACCTACTCATTGCTGGTACTTACACTCCAGTTTTGTTAATTACACTTTCAAATAGCTTGGGTTGGCAACTGTTTTATGCGGTTTGGGGAATAGCCTTATTTGGCGTAATTCTTAAGCTTTTTTTTACAGGAAGATTTGAAATATTTTCAACTTTATTGTATTTAGTTATGGGTTGGCTAATTGTGTTTGATTTTTCGACACTATCTGAAATCATGCATCCAAATGGGATACTTTGGTTGTTTGCGGGTGGTATGTTTTATACCGTTGGAATTATTTTTTATACGATTCATAAAATTCCATTTAATCATGTTATATGGCACTTTTTTGTACTCGCAGGTGCCATTTGCCACTTTTTTATGATTTATGAATATGTTATCTAAACGTGCTGGTCAATTAAAATAGTATTTCCATCTGGATCAAATAATGTAATACTTTCTGGCCCTTTTGTATTTTCATCAGCTTCTTTAATAAGTTTTATTCCTGAAGATTTTAAATGCTCTTATATAGCTCTAACATCGTCAAAATTAGCTTGGGCCTCCGCATCTTGATTCCATCCTGGATTAAACGTAATAATGTTGCCCTCAAACATGCCCTGAAACAATCCTACAATAGCATCACCATTTTTCATGATAAGGTAATGACGTTCCATATGTCCGGCAAACACTGTAAAGCCTAGGGTTTCATAAAATGTTTTTGAAGCTTTAATATCCTTGACGCTTAAGCTTATAGAAAATGCACCTACCTTCATAATTGATTTAATTTAGAAATTGATATTCTAAATATAATCAAAAGGCACAAATAAATTGATGTCTTATTGTTTAGGCATTAGCTTTGGTAAACCACTTCTTATCAATTATTGGGATGTCTCTTCTTGATAACCAAAGTGTCACCAAACTTAAAATAAATGTAACTATTGCTGTATAAAATAGTAATCCACCATCTCCATTGATGTCAATTCCTAAATCTGTAAGATGCATCATAATAGCTCCGCCAATTATGCCAAGTACAAGAGTTGCACCTAACCAAGTAGTTTTTGGGACTAGAATTAAAATATTAGCGATAAGTTCTAACACACCAATACCAATACGACCAAAAGGTTCTAAGCTAACTTGAGTAAAGATATACACACTATCTGGAAGAGCTGTGAATTTAAATCACAGTTTTTGTATAAGAATTACAGCTATGGCTATATGGATGATGAGCTTTAAATATTTCATATTGAATGATTTTAGTTAAATTATAAACTTTCTGTCAATAATTAAATTCAATACTTACAAATACACAATGCAAAATTATTTATATATCTATTTTAGGACTTAATAATATCCTTATACTCTTCAAAAAAAGCTTCAAAAAAAGACATTTTTTCAAAGAAAAATTCCATAACATCACGCCAATTATTTTTGTTATGTATTGACACCTTTTGTTCAAGAGGTATATAAATTCTAGAAATTTCTTTACCATTATCTAGGTAGAATTCTTCTTCGTAAATGGCTTCAGGAAGATAGTCTGAATGCAAAATGTTTTTTAAGGCTTCGAGCTTTTCCCAACAGTTGATACGGTTTTCTAAATCGTTTTCTAGGTCTAAACACACAAAGGCTTTTTTAGTATCGAAGTAGAATTTAAAAGATAATCCTTTAATTTTTGTATTGTAGAGCAACCATTTTCTTGGGAATGATTTGCCAAAACTTATCCAAAAGTCTTCGCGTAGTTTTCGGCTTTCCTCTTTGCTAAACATTTAGATAAAAAATGCGGTTAAAATTCCTAAACAAATTACGACTAGTTTAGATAAATTAAATTTATGCCCTTCACCGCTTTCAAACAAAATAGTTGTTGAAATATGGAAGAATATTCCAATAACTATGGCGTTTATAATATTTATATAATCTGAAGGCAGTTCTGTACTATTAGAAATATAAGTGCCAAAAGGAGTCATTAAAGCAAACACAACTAGAAATCCAATAATCTTACTTTTTGTAAAACTCGACTGAAACAAAAATCCGGTAATTAAAGCAGCAATAGGTATTTTATGTACAAAAACACCATACATCATGTCATTATGTTGATGAATTGGAAAACCTTCTAAAAAACTATGAATACAGAGGCTTATAAATAGCAACCAAGGAAACTTTGTTTCATTTTTATGAATATGTACATGACCATGCTCAGCACCTTTTGAAAGGAATTCTAATACAATTTGAAGTAAAATTCCGCCCATGATAAATAAACCTGTCCGCTTTGCATCGAGATGTTCATAAACTTCAGGAAGTAAATCAAAAAGCGTTAATGCCAATAAAAATGCACCACTAAAAGAGAGTAGGAGCTTTGTACCTATAACTTTCTTGTTCTTTGTAAGAAAAGCAATTAAGACGCCAATTATTATGGCATAAATCGGAAATAGAAACTTATTCATTTTATTTAAAAATCATAATCAAACGTTCTGAGGTCTTGGGATGGTATTTTCTAAGCTTATAATCTCCAAAAACATCTAATAAGTGCACACCAGCTTTTTTGAATAATTCTTCGAAATCAGCTAAGGTAAAAGCTTTAACGCGCTCTTGAAATTTAAAGTCTTCTTCATCAACGGTAAAGGAAATATCTTTGATGATATAGCCTTTTTCTACACGACGTTGCTGTAAAAAGTCAATACCTTCAACAGTTTTGATGTCTTTAGGTACAAGATTATCCATAACATATTCAGAATTCATGAAATCGATAACACCAAAGCCAAATTCATTCAATTCTGCTTTTATAGATGTTATGGTTTTTAGATTGCATATATCATCTTCAAAATAGCCAAAACTAGTAAATAGGTTAAAAACCGCATCAAATGTTTCAGGATATGGTTTCGTCATGTCATATACATCAAACTTCAAGCTTTTGTTCTCAAATTGTTTGGCATGTGCAATACTTTGCTCTGATAAATCAACACCGGTAACATTATAACCGAGTTTGTTAAGATAAATGGAGTGACGCCCTTTACCACAAGCTAAATCTAAGATTTTGCCGTTTTCTGGTAAATTGAGATATTCGGTAAGATTATCCATAAAACGTTGTGCTTCAGAATAATCCCTGTCTTTATATAAAATATGGTAGTATGGTGTATCAAACCATGAAGCGTACCATTTTTTCTTTGTTTTAGTCATAGTGTTTATAGTCTTTAGACCTCACAAAAATACTGTATTTTTGTAACCTATCGATTCTATTAATGAGATTTGATATTTGACGAAATAAATGGACGGAAATTTTAAAATGGTAGCCAAAACTTTATTTGGCTTTGAAGATATTTTAGCAAAAGAATTATTGCAAATGGGCGCAATGAACATCGAAAAAGGGGTTCGCGTAGTCACTTTTGATGGTGACAAAGGTTTTATGTACAAAGTAAATTTGGGTATAAGAACAGCAATTAAAATATTGAAACCTATAAAATCGTTTCGAGTAACTCGAGAAGACGATTTGTACAAAAATGTAAAGAATATTAAATGGGAAAACTATTTAAAAGCAGATGGTTCCTTAGCCGTTGATGCGACTGTTCATCATAGTGTTTTTACTCATTCGCAATACACTGCACTAAAAACTAAGGATGCCATTGTAGACCGTTTTAGAGAGCAAAATGGCACACGTCCAAATGTAGATTTGCGTTTCCCAGATTTAAAGATTAATGTACATATAGACCGTCAACGTTGCACGATTTCTTTGGATACTTCTGGCGAATCTTTGCACCGTCGTGGTTACAAAACAGCTACTAATATTGCACCAATTAATGAGGTTTTAGCGGCAGGATTAATTATGATGAGTGGTTGGGACGGTCAAACCGATTTTATGGACCCGATGTGTGGTAGTGGGACAATGCTTGCCGAAGCAGCGATGATTGCTTGTAATATTCCGCCTAATTTAATGCGTAAGGAATTTGCTTTTGAACGTTGGAATGATTGGGACGTGGATTTGTTTGAAAAAATTGAAGAATCGCTTTTAAAGAAAACTAGAGATTTTCATTATAAAATTATCGGATATGATAAGTCACCTTCAGCTGTACATAAAGCAAAAGATAATATAAAGAATGCGCATTTAGATGAATTTGTACATATTCAGCATGAAGATTTCTTTAAAACTCAAAAAGCGGGAACAGATAAATTAACGATGGTTTTTAATCCACCTTATGGAGAGCGTTTAGAAAACTTAAACGTTGAAGAGTTCTATGGAAACATTGGCACAACCTTAAAGCATGGTTATTCTAACACTAATGCTTGGTTGATTACTTCAAATTTAGAAGCTCTAAAATCTGTGGGTTTACGTCCTTCTCGAAAAATTAAAGTTTTTAATGCAAAGTTAGAATCGCGTTTAGTCAAATACGAAATGTATGAAGGTAGCCGGAAGACTAAGAAAAACTTATAATGAAGGCATTTATTAAATTTTTAGATACCAATACAACCTTTTTACTTTTATTATTCTATCCACTGTTATTATTAATAATACTTGGATTTATTTATATACCTTTTCTTAAAATTCATATTAAAGAAATTGCAGCTTTTGGCTTCACTATTTTGCTCTTTGCATTTCCCTTAATTATGGTTAATAATAGATTCTTTAGAAAATTTTGGGCATATCTCGTTGTTTTGGTTTTATCGTTTTTAGTGGTTTTTAAGCTTTCGTTTTATTATCATTACGGAGTGCGTATTTCGGCATCAGCATTGTTTGTTATTTTCGAGTCGAATGTAGAAGAGACAAAATCTTTTCTAACAGACTATTTTGATCTTCAGACGTTATTAATTATATCATTTGGAGTCTTTTCTTTAATACTTTTAGTGTCTTTTAAGGGTGTAAAAAAACGCTTTGATTTTCATTTAGCGAATAGATTTTCATATTCAAACAAAATAGTATCTCTAGTTTTATTTTCGGGTATTTTTTTTGTAGCCAATAAAAGGCTTCAAAATGAAAATATTTTGTTTATAACCTATAATTCTTTTCAAGATTATACGGATTATAAAGAAGAATTAAAGTCAGAACTTAATAGTAAAACAAGTCAATTTTTAAATGATGTCTCTAAGGTGGCAGACAGGCAAACTCATGTGGTTATTATAGGCGAGTCTACTTCTAGAAGAAATATGGAACTTTATGGTTATGATAGAGCTACGAATCCAGAATTATTAAAGCTAAAAGATGAGCTCTTGGTCTTTAGAGATGTTATAAGTCCACATACACATACTATACTTTCTTTAGATAAGATTTTAACTTTATCAGACATCAATGAGCCAAATAAAAGTAATAATGCATCCTTAGTTCAATTGGCAAATATGGCTGGCTATAAAACGTATTGGTTATCAAACCAAAGACCTATTGGCTTATATGAAAGCTTTGTGTCGATTATTAGTAATGCTTCTGACGAGCAAAAGTTTAAAACTAATGAAAATACAGACTTTAAAATATATGATACAGATCTTTTGCCAGAATTTGAAAACTATATTTTAGATACTGCTAATAAAAAAGTCATATTTATTCATTTATCAGGGACACATTCAAGGTACAGTAGCCGTTACCCTTATGATTACATCTACTTCACAGAGACCGATTATCCTTCGAAGTACAAAAACAGAAAAGCAAAAAAGATAATTAATGAATACGACAATGCTATTAGGCATAACGATTATGTAGTAAGTGAAATTATTAAAATAGTTAAATGTAAAAATGTAAAAAGCTCAGTGGTCTATTTTTCTGACCACGGTGATGACGTATATTGGTCTCAAAATAAGAATTTAGGTCATAACGAATATTTAGCAACTATGCCTATGTATGAGGTGCCTTTTATTCTGTGGACATCTGATAAGAAAATGTTTGATGACCTAAATACTACCAATATATTGTCAACACCTTATCATCTTGAAGATTTTATACACAGTTTTTCGGATATTACAGGAATTAAGTTTGAAGATTATAATACTGAAAAAAGTATTTTTAGTAATGATTTTAAGCCTAAGAAAAGACTCATAAAAAATGGCATTGATTATGACAGCAAAAACTAGAAAATATCTTCTTTTGGGTTTTGTTTTTTTTGCAGCATTTTGCATGTATCATAAGTTTAGTCCTTATAAAGTCTTATTTGCTGGGCATTACGATAAAATATGGGCGCACCGAGTTAATAGTTTAGAAAAACAGAAAAGTGCAGTTATGTATTTTGATGGTTTAGAGCTAGATTTAGTTTATGTTCAGGATAGTAATATATTAGATGTTAATCATCCACCTGCTGAATCAATACACCTTAATTTTGATACATACATCAGGAATTTAGATATATCTGAAAAGCCAAGTTTATGGTTAGACATTAAAAATCTTACTATTGAAAATGATTCATTGATATTTGACAGGATAAGTTCTGTTTTAGAAAAATATAATTGCCCGATAGATAAAGTTTTAATAGAGTCTCTAAATCCAGAGGCATTACATCGCTTTGTGAAAGCTGGTTTTAAGTCTTCATATTATGTTAACCCCAAGCTTAAGAAAATGTCCGAAAGTGAAGCTGAAAATGAACTTAAATATATTAATTCTGTCTTACGTAATAATCCAAAATTAGTATTGTCATCTAACTATACAGACTACGAACGTTTATCAAAAGCATTTCCAAATAAAGATTTGTATTTATGGGCTATATCTTCAGATTTTAATAAAGACTTTTTTAAAATTAGAAAACTACTAGGTGACAATAAAGTTAAAGTGGTTTTGGCTAGGTATAATGCTTTTAACGGTAATAGATAATTAGTCTAACAAAAAAGTCTTTAGGTCGTTATAGTCTAAAATTTTTATTGATTTTTTTTCTTTGTCAATTACAGATTTTATTTGTTCTGGTAAATCTACTTTAATATTAATAACATCTTCAACAACATCCAAAAACTTTGTTGGGTGTGCGGTTTCTAAAAACACGACATGATCGTCTGGTTTATGTTTTAAATGTTCTTTTGCACCAAGATAGCCAACTGCGCCATGTGGGTCAGCTATATAATTGTAGCTCAAATAAATTTCAGATAGTGCTTCTCGAGTTTTATTATCAGAAAAACTATAAGAGGACAGGTTTTTTTTTAAAGCTTTAAAATCAGAATCGTATAATTCTTTTATTCTAATGAAATTACTTGGATTGCCCACATCCATAGCATTACTAATGGTTTGTACAGAAGCCTTTGGAAGATAGGTGTTAGTCTTTAAATAATTTGTAACTACATTATTTTCATTATTTGAAGCAATAAAATGACGAATTGGTAAACCTAATTTTTGCGCAACCATTCCTGCACAAACATTACCAAAATTTCCACTAGGTACAGAAAACGAAATGTTTTTGTATTTAGATTTTAGCTGCTTGTAGGCAAACATAAAGTAAAAAAGTTGTGGCAACCAACGCGCAATATTTATAGAGTTTGCAGAGGTTAATTGTATTGCACTAGTTAGACTATCATCTACAAAAGCTTGCTTCACCATATCTTGACAATCGTCAAATACACCATCCACTTCTAGCGCTGTAATGTTTTGACCAAGTGTTGTGAGTTGCTTTTCTTGTATGTCGCTCACTTTTCCGCTAGGGTATAAAATAACAACATTTACACCTTTAACACCTAAAAATCCATTTGCTACTGCGCCACCAGTGTCTCCTGATGTTGCTACAAGGACTGTAATATTTCTTGAGTTATTTTTATTAAAATAACCTAAGCAACGTGCCATGAAACGTGCGCCAACATCTTTAAATGCCATTGTTGGACCATGAAATAATTCTAGAGTAGATACGCTTTCATTAAATTCTATAACAGGAAAATCGAAACATAAAGTCTCTTCAATAATAGATTTTAGGTCTGTTTCAGGAATTTCATGACCAACAAATTGTTTAATAGCTTCATAAGCTATTTCTGGATTTGATTTTTTATTAATACTCTGAAAAAAAGAATCGGGTAGAGGTGTTATTTTTTCCGGAAAATATAAGCCTTTGTCAGGTGCCAATCCTCTTACTACGGCATCTTCAAAAGTTGTATTCGGTGCTTCTTTATTTAGACTGTAGTATTTCATCTATAAAATTTTAATACCTTGTGTATTTATTTTCGATACAAAAGTGTAGTATTTAATATTAGTTTTTGAATAAACAGAATTAAAAGCTTTTTCTACGTGTTTTGCAATTTTCTCACCTTTGGTCAGTGCGAATATAGAAGGACCAGAACCTGAAATCCCACAACCCAATGCACCAGAATCAATTGCTGATGATTTAATAGTATCAAAATAAGGAATAAGCTGTTTTCTGTGAGGTTCTATAATAACATCACTAAGTGATTTACTTAGTAAATCATAATCGTTTGTATGTAAAGCATGAACCAAACTCCCTACGTTAGACCATTGCGTTATAGCATTTTGTAGTGCTATCTGTTTTGGTAAAATAGCTCTAGCTTCGGCTGTTTTGATTTCAATTTGAGGGTGAATTAGTGTTACATACAAATCATCTGGAGTGGGTAATTGTAAAATATCAACAGGGTCTACACTTCTAACTAAAGTAAATCCTCCGAATATAGCAGGCGCCAAATTATCTGCATGTTCACATTCGCTAGCTAAAGCTTCGCCTTTTAGCGCATATTTTGTGAGTTCTGTTTTGTCTAGTGGATTTCCTAACAAAACATTCATCCCAAAAACACTTCCGGCAGCACTAGCGGCACTGCTCCCAATACCACTACCAGGTTTAATCTTTTTATAAATTTCAATATCAAAACCACAATCGGGATTTATGGCATTGTACATGGCTAGAGCCGAAACTCCTGCTACATTTTTTTCTGTTTCAAAAGGTAATTCTGCGCCTTTAATTTTTGTAATTCTAATACCTTTCTCTAAAGTTTTATGAATAATCATTTCATCTCCAATACTATCCAAACAAAAGCCTAGTACATCAAAACCACAAGAGACATTGGCTACGGTAGCGGGTGAGAATATTTTAATGCTGTCCATATTATTTATTCCCAATTTTAATAATATCTGCAAATAGTCCTGAAGCCGTGACATCTGCACCTGCACCAGCACCTTTAACTATTAAGGGCTGTTCAGGATAACGTTCAGTGTAAAACATTACTATGTTGTCTTTACCTTCTAAATTGTAAAATGGGTGACCTTCAGAAATTTCTCGTAAGCCTACTTTAGCCTTCCCGTTTTTAAATTCTGCCACATACTTTAATTGACAATTGTTTGCTTTAGCAGAAGCGTAAATTTGCTGAAAATGCGATTCGTCTTCCTTTAGCGTATCATAAAAATCATCAACAGATATGCTTTCTAAGTTGGCTTTAGTTAAAAAAGATTCGTTTTTGATATCTTCAATCTCCATTTTTTCACCGTTTTCGCGAGCTAGTATCAATATTTTTCTTGCGACATCGATACCACTTAAATCTATACGTGGGTCAGGTTCTGTATAGCCTTCAAATTGTGCACGTTTTACGGTGTCATGAAAGTTTGTATGGTCACCAAAATTATTGAACACAAAATTCAAACTCCCAGATAAAACGGCTTCTATACTGGTGACCTTATCACCAGAGGCTACCAAATTATTCAAAGTATTTATAATTGGTAAACCTGCGCCAACATTAGTTTCGTATAAAAAAGAGGTGTTGAAATTTAGTGCTAAATCGTGTAAGTTTTTATAAGTACTATATGAACCAGAACACGCAATTTTATTGCATGCAACAACAGAAATGCTATGGTGTAAATATGGAGCATACCAATCAGAAACTTTTTCGTCTGCAGTAATATCAACAAAAATGCTATTATGTAAGTTTAGCTCTAATACTTTGTTAAAAAAACGTTCTAAATTAGACTGTTCTGCAAAGTCAAAAGCTGATGGCCAATCTTCTAAATCAATACCATTTTCGTTGAATACCATTTTTCGGGAGTTAGCCATACCAACTATCCTAACATCAATTTTAAGTTTTTTCTTTAAAAAACTATACTGTTGCTCAATTTGGTCTATAAGCCGTTCACCTACATTCCCAACACCAACAATAAATACGTTAAGTCGCTTATTCTGAACTTCGAAAAAGCGTTCATGTAATGCATTAAGAGCCTTACTTGCATCATTCTCGCCAATAACCGCAGAGATATTTCGTTCTGAAGCGCCTTGCGCTATAGCTCTTACATTAATATTGTTTTTTCCGAGTGTACTAAACATACGACCGCTAATACCTTGATGGTTTTTCATATTATCACCAATTAAGGCAATAATGGATAGTCCTGATTCAACAATAATAGGATCTATTTTTTTCAATGTTATCTCGTATTCAAAAGCTTTATTAATTGCATTTTCTGCAACTTCAGAGTCTTTAATATCTATTCCAAAACAAATAGCATGCTCCGATGAAGCTTGGGTAATAAATATGACATTGATTTTTTCTTGTGCTAATATTTCAAACAAGCGTTTTGAAAACCCTGGAATACCTACCATACCTGGTCCTTGCAAAGTTAAAAGAGCAATATTATTTATATGTGTGATGCCTTTTACAGGATTTTTGATTGATGCATTTTTTTCATCAGAAATTTTGGTGCCAGCATCGTCAGGTTGCATCGTATTTTTTATCAGTATAGGAATATTTGCATCCTCCACGGGTTGTACTGTTGGTGGATATAGCACTTTTGCGCCAAAATGCGATAATTCCATAGCTTCTTGAAACGATAATTGCTTAATTGGGATAGCTTGTTTCACCAAATTAGGATTGGCCGTATACATGCCGCTAACGTCAGTCCAAATTTCTAAAACATCAGCTTTTAAAGCGGCAGCAACTATTGCAGCAGTATAATCAGAACCACCTCGCCCTAGAGTTGTTTCCTCTCCAGTATTAGATTTAGCGACAAAACCTGGAAGAATTGTTATACTTTGTGAATTTTGTATAAAATATTCTTTTATGTTTTCTTCAGTTTCTTTCCTGCTAATTTCGGCATTACCATGATTAGAATTAGTAACAATCAACTCTTGAGAATTTTTTCTAATAACATCTAATTCTCTCGATTTCATTGTTTCAGCAATAATATAAGAAGATAGTAATTCTCCATAACTAAAGAGCTTATCAGAGATTTTTGGTGTTAAATCGTTTAATAAATAAAGACCTTCTAGTAGATTATTAAGGCTATCTAATTTGATTTCAATTGCAGAAACAATAGACTCATTATCAGTAGGGATGAGTTGTTTTACAAGGTCAATGTGTATGTCTTTTATCCGTAGAAACACATCCTTGTAATCTTTGTCTTTTTCAATAGCCAAATGGGCAGCATATAATAGCTTATCTGTGATACCACCGACTGCTGATACCACAACAATTATGGTATTATTTTTAGATTTTTTTTCTAAAATTGAAATGACATTATTTATGGTTGTAGCAGAACCAACTGATGTTCCGCCAAATTTCAAAACTTTCATAGCGTTGCAGTTTGAAAACTTATAGATTTATTATAGATTGAGAACGATAATATTAAAACTAAATCGTTTAATATTAGGCGTTTTGCGGATTTAATAGCCTTTGCCTTTAATGCATTCAGTTATTTTATCAGCATTGCTAATCAAATGTATTATTTTTACCTCAATAAAAAAATATAATCCAAGCCGATTATTTAATAAAATAATTAAGAATGAAAATCTTTTCCAAAGAACAAATTTATGAAGGTGATAAAATAACTGAAGAGCGACAACAGCTCCCACCTTCAGAACTTATGGAGCGTGCTGGTCTTCAGATTTTCAATTGGATGCATATGCGAATGCAAGGTGCGCAAGTTCCTGTTCACGTATTTTGTGGTATTGGCAATAATGGTGGTGATGGTTTAGTATTGGCTAGACACTTAATAACTCATGGTTATAATGTCGAGGTATATATTGTTAATTGTGGGAATAGTCGCTCTAAGGATTTTTTAACCAGTTATGATAAGGTTAAAGAAGTGACAAAAAAATGGCCCCAATTAATAAAGTGCGAAAGTGAATTTCCTCAAATGCATAAAGATGATATTATTGTAGATGCTATATTTGGTATTGGTCTCAACCGTCCTATTGAGAATTGGATAAAAACACTTTTTACCCATTTTAAAACCTCTGAGGCATTTACACTTTCGGTTGATATTCCTTCAGGGTTGTATACCAATAAACCAGTTGAAGACACTAATGGTGTTGTAAAAGCCAATTACACATTGAGTTTTCAATCGCCTAAATTAGTTTTCTTTTTGCCTGAAACAGCAGGCTATACTTTACAATGGGAAGTTATTGATATTGGTATTGACCGTGATTACCTTATGGCTATTGATACTGAAACGGAATTAATTTCAAAAAACGAAGTTCTACCTATATATAAACCTAGAGATAAGTTTTCTCATAAAGGAGACTTTGGACATGGTCTCATTATTGGTGGTAGTCATGGTAAAATCGGAGCAGTACATCTAGCCACTAAGTCCCTTTTGACGGCAGGTGCAGGAATGGCTACTGCATTTGTACCGCGATGTGGTTACATTCCGTTGCAGTCGAATTTGCCAGAAGCTATGATTATCACGGATGATGACGAAAATAGTATTACCGCTATAGATTTTGAAATTGAAACATCTGCAATCGGTATCGGTGTGGGATTAGGAAAATCAATTGAGACAGTCTCAGCTTTTGAAAAGTTTTTAAAAACAAACAAAATGCCATTAGTCATTGATGCTGATGCCTTAAATATTTTATCTAAGCAAAAAGCGTTATTAAAACTCGTTCCTGAAAATTCAATAATAACACCACATCCAAAAGAGTTAGAGCGTCTAATAGGCAAGTGGACAGACGATTTTGATAAGTTAAAGAAAACATCAGATTTTTCTGTAAAGTATAAGGTTATTGTAGTTATTAAGGGAACGAATACAATATCAGTTTTGGGTCATAAGAAATTTATTAACGTAACTGGTAATCCAGGTATGGCAACTGCAGGTTCTGGTGATGTATTAACAGGCATTATTACAGGATTATTATGCCAGAATTACAGCCCTATCGAGGCTGCAATTTTTGGTGTTTATCTACATGGTAGAGCAGGAGACTTAGCATTAGAAGAATACGGCTATCAAAGTTTATTAGCAAGTCATATTATAGATTATCTAGGTGATGCCTAC
Source organism: Winogradskyella sp. (assembly GCF_013042245.1). Classification (GTDB taxonomy): domain Bacteria; phylum Bacteroidota; class Bacteroidia; order Flavobacteriales; family Flavobacteriaceae; genus Winogradskyella. The sequence continues at coordinate 28,049 of NZ_JABDQL010000070.1, forward strand.
ATTGATTTATTTAAGCAACCAGAACAACCACAAGTAGAAGAAGAAACAGAAGCAGAAGAAAATAACTAATTAGATGACAACTTATTATACTATTTCTGATTCCTTATTAACCCTAAAGGATATTAACGCTATAATTTTTGAAAATAAAAAGCTAAAACTTTCAAGTGATGTAGTTTCTAAAATCAAAAAATCAAAAGCGTATTTAGATAAAAAATTAGCGGAAAACGATAATCCGTTTTATGGTATTAATACAGGGTTTGGCTCTTTATATAATGTAGAAATTTCAAAAAAAGACTTAACAACACTTCAAGAAAACTTAGTAATGTCTCACGCATGCGGAACAGGTGACAAAGTACCAGAAGCCATTGTAAAGATTATGCTTTTATTAAAGATAAAATCTTTAAGTTTTGGGAATAGTGGTGTACAGTTAGCAACCGTAAAACGTTTAATTGGTTTTTTTAATAATGATATTCTCCCGTTTGTTTACACTCAGGGTTCTTTAGGAGCTTCTGGAGATTTGGTACCATTGGCACATTTATCTTTGCCAATAATAGGAAAAGGAAAAGTAACTTACCAAAACCGTTTGGTTAACACAACAACTGTTTTGAAGAAGTTTAATTGGAAGCCTATTAAACTAGAGGCAAAAGAAGGTTTAGCTTTGTTAAACGGTACTCAGTTCATGACGGCTTACGGTGTTTATTGCTTGCTTTTATCTCATAAATCATCATATCTGGTAGATATTGTAGCTAGTATTTCTTTAGATGCTTTTGATGGCAGAATTGAACCCTTTAACGATTTAGTACATATGATTCGTCCGCATGTTGGCCAGCTTAAAGTCGCTCGTCGATTTCGAGAATTTTTAAAGGATAGTGAAATAATTACTCAGCCAAAAAAGCATGTGCAAGACCCATATTCGTTTAGATGTATTCCGCAAGTCCATGGCGCTACAAAAGATACTATAGATTTTGTTGAAAAAACCATGATTACTGAAATTAATTCTGTGACTGATAATCCAAATATTTTTCCAGATGAAGATGAAATTATTTCGGCCGGAAATTTTCACGGTCAACCTTTGGCATTAGCTTTCGATTATTTGAAAATAGCTATGGCAGAGATAGGAAACATTTCAGAGAGACGAGTTTTTCAATTGGTATCTGGTCTTCGTGGGTTACCAGCATTTTTAGTAAACAACCCAGGACTAAATTCAGGATTTATGATTCCACAATATACAGCAGCAAGTATCGTAAGTGCAAATAAGCAATTGGCAACACCTGCTAGTGTAGATAGTATTGTGTCTAGTAATGGACAAGAAGACCATGTAAGTATGGGTGCAAATGCTGCTGTGCAGGCTTATAATTTAATCCGAAATGTTGAGCGTATCATAGCTATTGAATTATTTAATGCTTCTCAGGCTATAGAATTTAGAAGACCTTTAAAATCCTCAAAATTTATTGAACTTTTTCTAGCAGCTTATAGGAAAGAAGTACCCTTTATAAAAAAAGATGAAATTCTTCATGATGATATTGAAAAATCTATTGAGTTTTTAAAAAAATATAATATTACAGATTTTGAGTTATTCCTTAATGACTATGGAATAAAAACGGATTTATTAGCACAATAAAAAAAAGCCATTTCAACAGAAATGGCTTTTTATTATATATAATCGATATGCTACGATTCTTTAGGCTTTTCAGAAGATTTAACCTTAATCTTAAGTTCATCGGCTTTTTCATCCAAATCTATAGAAATAGTATCACCTTCTTGAATTTTAGAACTAATTATTTCTTCAGCTAACGCATCTTCAATATACTTTTGAATAGCTCTTTTAAGAGGTCTTGCGCCATATTGTTGGTCAAAACCTTTATCAGCAATATAGTCTTTTGCTTTTGCTGAAAGTTTCAGTTTATAACCTAAATCATCAATACGTTTAACTAATTTAACCAATTCGATATCAATAATTTTGTTGATGTCCTCTTTCTCAAGAGTATTGAACACAACGACATCGTCAATACGATTTAAGAATTCTGGAGCAAAAGCCTTTTTCAAAGCATTTTCAATTACTCTTTTGGCATGGTCTGCAGCTTGAGATTCTTTTGCAGCTGTTCCGAAGCCAACACCAGTCCCAAAATCTTTTAACTTTCGTGCACCGATGTTAGATGTCATTATAATAATGGTGTTTCTAAAATCGATTTTTCGGCCTAGACTATCTGTTAAATAACCATCATCTAAAACCTGTAATAACATATTAAAAACGTCTGGATGGGCTTTTTCAATTTCATCTAAAAGAATAACTGCATAAGGCTTGCGACGAACTTTCTCTGTTAATTGTCCACCTTCTTCATAACCTATATAGCCTGGAGGTGCACCAATCAAACGTGATATGGCGAATTTTTCCATGTATTCACTCATGTCAATTCTTATGAGTGCATCATCATTATCGAATAACTCATTAGCTAAGACTTTTGCCAACTGCGTTTTACCGACACCTGTTTGACCTAAAAATATAAACGAACCAATTGGTTTATTTGGGTCTTTAAGTCCAGCACGATTACGCTGAATGGCTTTTACAACCTTTTTTACCGCATTGTCTTGGCCAATGACTCGACCTTTTATAAGATTTGGTAATTCTGCCAGTTTAGTAATTTCGGTTTGCGCAATTTTATTCACAGGAATACCTGTCATCATTGAAATAACGTCCGCAACATTGTCTTCAGTAACAACTTCGCGATGTAATTTGGTTTCATCTTCCCATTTTTCTTGAGCTAGTGCTAAATCTTTTTCAATACGTTTCTCATCATCTCTTAGCTTAGCAGCTTCCTCATATTTCTGTTTTTTAACAACAGAATTCTTAGTTTCCCTAACTTCTTCAAGCTGTTTTTCGAGCTCAATGATTTGTTTAGGCACATTAATATTAGTGATATGGACACGAGAACCTGCTTCATCTAAAGCATCAATTGCTTTGTCTGGTAAAAAGCGCTCCGTCATGTAACGGTTCGTTAATTTCACACAGGCTTCAATAGCTTCATCTGTATAGTCTACATTATGATGCTCTTCGTATTTGCTTTTAATGTTATTGAGTATTTCAATGGTTTCCTCAACTGTTGTCGGTTCAATAATGACTTTCTGAAAACGACGTTCTAGAGCGCCATCTTTTTCAATGTATTGTCTATATTCATCAAGAGTTGTTGCGCCTATACATTGTATTTCGCCACGTGCTAAGGCAGGTTTAAACATGTTGGAAGCATCGAGACTACCAGTCGCACCTCCAGCTCCCACTATAGTATGGATTTCGTCAATAAATAAAATGATATCATCATTCTTTTCAAGCTCATTCATTACTGCTTTCATACGCTCTTCAAACTGTCCTCTGTATTTTGTACCTGCAACTAAACTGGCCAAATCTAGAGTTACAACGCGTTTATTAAAGAGTGTACGAGATACTTTTCGTTTAATGATGCGTAATGCTAAACCTTCGGCAATTGCAGATTTACCAACTCCAGGTTCTCCAATTAAAAGCGGATTATTTTTCTTACGTCTACTGAGTATCTGAGAAACACGTTGTATTTCTTCTTCACGACCTACTACAGGATCTAGTTTACCCTCTTCGGCTAATATGGTTAAATCTCTTCCAAAGTTGTCTAAAACTGGTGTCTTAGATTTTTTATTACCTTTTTGAGATGCTCCACCGAAAGGATTTTGCTTTGCATTGTCTTCTGAGTCACTCATGTCGTCATCAGAGAATGACTCCGCTCTTGGAGTTTCTAAGAAATCGTCCTTGTTTGTTATCATAGATTTAAATTCTTCTTTTGTGTTATCATAGTCGACCTTCATCTTATTCAAAAGTTTGGTTGTTGGGTCGTTTTCGTTGCGTAAAATGCACAATAATAAATGTGCTGTATTAATTGATGTACTTTGAAATAATTTGGCTTCTAAAAAAGTAGTTTTCAAAGCGCGCTCAGCTTGTCTTGTAAGGTGTAAGTTTTTTTTCTCATTAGAAACTACAGCTATGTTGGGGTTTGCGGGACTAAGTATTTCAACTTTTCTGCGTAAATGATTTAAATCTACATCAAGTGAGTTTAAAATATCTATAGCTTTACCACTACCATCTCTGAGTAATCCAAGCATAAGATGCTCAGTACCAATAAAGTCGTGTCCTAGTCGTAGAGCTTCCTCTTTACTGTAGGCAATGACATCTTTTACTCTAGGTGAAAAATTATCGTCCATATTAAAAATCGTTCTGCATTAAAAATAATAAATTCAACATGAATAAGGCAAAAACTATACCTTATTATTAAGAAATTAACGAATTGACTAAAAAAGCTTGTTAAATCAAAATTTCGAAGCTAGTAGTTATTAACGAAAAACAGGTGTAAAATTGTTAATAAATACCCCTAAAAGCATTAATAAAAAACAAGCTCAAACCTAATGAAATTCCTATATTAGCATGTTACGAAAATTAAGCAAATAAATTAACATTTATAATATGGCAGAAGGCGAAAAATTAATCCCTATTAACATTGAAGATGAAATGAAATCGGCTTACATCGATTATTCGATGTCAGTCATTGTGTCACGTGCTTTACCAGACGTTAGGGATGGATTAAAACCTGTGCATAGACGTGTCCTTTACGGCATGCACGAACTTGGTGTTAGATCAAACACAGCACATAAAAAATCAGCTAGAATTGTTGGTGAAGTTTTAGGTAAATATCATCCACATGGTGATACCTCGGTTTACGACACAATGGTGCGTATGGCACAAGAGTGGAGTTTAAGGTATATGCTAGTAGATGGTCAAGGGAATTTCGGTTCTATCGATGGCGATAGTCCAGCAGCAATGCGTTATACGGAAGCGCGTATGCGTAAGATTTCTGAAGACATGTTGGCAGATATTGATAAAGAAACGGTAGACCATAAGCTAAATTTCGACGATACATTACAAGAGCCAACAGTTTTGCCAACACGTATTCCAGGCTTATTAATTAATGGTGCATCTGGTATCGCAGTAGGTATGGCTACAAATATGCCACCTCATAATTTAACTGAAGTTGTTAATGGTACTATCGCCTTCATAGATAATAAAGATATAGAGATTGATGAGCTAATGCAGCACATCAAAGCACCAGATTTTCCTACAGGAGGAACTATATATGGCTATGATGGTGTACGAGAAGCTTTTCATACAGGTCGCGGCAGAATTGTTTTACGGGGTAAAGCCAATATCGAAGAGGTTAATGGAAGAGAATGTATAATTGTTAATGAAATTCCGTATCAGGTTAATAAAGCTGATATGATTAAGAAGACGGCTGACTTAGTCAACGATAAGAAAATCGAAGGGATTTCTACAATTAGAGATGAGTCTGATAGAAACGGTATGCGAATCGTTTATGTATTAAAGCGTGATGCAATACCTAATATTGTACTTAACAAATTATATAAATATACAGCTCTTCAGTCTTCTTTTAGTGTTAATAATATTGCACTGGTTAAAGGTCGACCGGAAATGTTGAATCTTAAAGATTTAATTCAACATTTTGTGGAGCACAGGCATGAAGTAGTTGTAAGACGTACTAAATACGAATTGCGAAAAGCCGAAGAGCGTGCACATATTTTAGAAGGATTAATTATTGCATCAGATAATATAGATGAAGTGATTGCACTCATAAGAGCATCTTCAAATGCCGATGAAGCAAGAGCAAAGTTGATTGAACGTTTTGAGTTGTCTGAAATACAAGCAAAGGCTATTGTAGAAATGCGATTACGCCAGTTAACAGGTCTAGAACAAGACAAGTTAAGAGCTGAGTATGAGGAATTGATGAAAACCATTGAAAATTTAAAAGATATCCTTGACAAGAAAGAACGTCGTATGGATATTATTAAAGAAGAACTTCGAGAAGTACAATCTAAATATGGTGATGAGCGTCGCTCTCAAATCGAATATGCTGGTGGCGATTTAAGTATTGAGGATATGATTCCGGACGAGAAAGTGGTTATTACTATTTCTCATGCAGGTTATATAAAGCGTACTTCATTAACAGAATACAAAACACAAAATAGAGGAGGAGTTGGTCAAAAAGCATCTACCACTCGTAATGAAGATTTCTTAGAACATCTATTTGTTGGTACAAATCACCAATACATGTTATTCTTTACCCAAAAAGGAAAATGTTTTTGGATGCGTGTTTACGAAATTCCTGAAGGAAGTAAAACCTCTAAAGGACGTGCTATACAAAACTTAATCAATATTGAGCAAGATGATAAGGTAATGGCATTTATTTGCACACAAGACTTAAAGGATGAAGATTACATTAATAATTATTATGTGATTATGGCAACCAAAAATGGTCAGGTGAAGAAAACGTCCCTTGAACAGTATTCTCGTCCAAGAACAAACGGAATTAACGCCATAACAATTAAAGAAAACGATGAGCTCTTAGAAGCAAAATTAACTACAGGCGAAAGTCAAGTAATGTTAGCTTTAAAATCTGGCAAAGCCATTCGTTTTGAAGAAGCTAAAACTCGTCCAATGGGGCGTAATGCTTCTGGTGTAAGAGGAATTACACTGCAACATGATAAAGATGAAGTTATAGGTATGATTGCGGTAGATGATATGGAGAGTAATATTCTTGTGGTTTCAGAAAATGGCTACGGAAAACGTTCAAGTCTAGAAGATTATCGTGTAACCAATAGAGGTGGAAAAGGTGTAAAAACTATTTCTATTACAGAAAAAACCGGTAATTTAGTAGCAATTAAGAATGTAACAGATGAAGATGATTTGATGATTATCAATAAGTCTGGCATTGCTATTCGTATGGCAGTGGCCGATTTACGTGTCATGGGACGTGCAACACAAGGTGTAAAACTAATTAACCTTAAAGGAAATGATTCTATTGCCGCAGTTGCAAAAGTAATGAAAGACGATGAGGAGCCAGAAGTTCAAAACACTGATAATGAATCTACTAACGAAACTGGCACGGCGATTGATAATAATGAAACTGGAAACTAAGATTAACTAAATTTATAATTAAAATGAAAAAAGTGATAACTTTAATTTGCGCACTTGTAATTGGCACCATGTCGTTTGCACAAAAAAACGAGATTAAGGCTATAGAAAAGGCGTTAAATAAAAACGATTTTGCTAGTGCAAAAGCTAATGTTTCTGCAGCAGAAGCTTTGTTGGCTAATATGGATGATAAGGCTAAGTCAAAGTTTTATTTCTTAAAAGCTCAAGCATTATACGCAAATGGAAACACATCTGACTTAGATTTTGATATAATTGTTGAAACGCTTGATATCTTGAAAGAGCATGAGTCAAAAATTGGAAAGATTAAATACACTGAAGATGTAAATGAAATGAAGTCCAAAATGTTAGAGTCAGTATTGAAAAATGCTGATGAAGCATTGCAGAATAAAGAATATTTAAAAGCATCTAAAGGTTTTGAAAAAGCTTATGGATTATCCTTAAAGGATACTACTTATCTTTATTATGCAGCTTCTACAGCTGTATCAGCAAAAGCATATGATACTTCTTTAGATTACTATCTAAAATTAAAAGATTTAGGATATACAGGTCTTAAAAAGAATTACTTTGCTACTAATGTAGATTCAGGAAAAGAAGAGATGTTTTCTACTAAAAAAACACGAGATTTCTCAGTAAAGGCTAAGCTTCACGTAAAGCCTAGAGATGCTATGTCAGAATCCAAAGCTGCTGAAATTGCAAAAAATATAGCCTTAATATATGTATCCCAAGATAAAAGTGAAAAGGCACTTGCCGCAATAGAAGATGCTAAGAAGAATATTAATAATGACTATAATTTAGTGTTAGCTGAGGGTAATATTTATTTGAAGTTAGATAAAAAAGAAAAAGCGTTTGAATTGTTCAAGAGAGCACTTTCTATGGAGCCTAATAATGCATCTTTAAACTTTAATGTTGGAGTTTTATCTATGAATTCTGGAGCTACTGAAGAAGCCGAAAGGTATTTTAAAAAGGCTTTGGAGATTAAAACAGATTATGCAGATGCCGCTTTAAATTTATCAACTTTAGAAATAAACAAGGGCAACGAAATAAATGAGAAGATGAATGAGTTGGGGACAAGTGAAGCTGATAATAAGAAATATGACGAGTACAGAAATCAGAAAATTGAATTTCTTAAAGATGGTGCTGCAGTGCTAGAAGGTTTCATTAGTAAAAATCCAGATACAAAGAACATGTCTATATTGAACCAATTAAAAAACGTTTATAGCTTTATTGGAGAAACTGAGAAGTTTAAGTCTATAAAGCAAAAAATTGAAAATATAGAATCCAGAAACTAGTACATATTTGTAATAGAAAGGCGACCAAATTGGTCAGTCATGGTCGGAAGAAATTCCGACCATTTTTTTAAGTCTCAAAATGGTCTTAGTTTCGGGTCAACGACAATATTTGGGATTTTGGTATTTTAGCTTTTAAAAGGTTTGATGTATTTAGATTTATTCGCTTCCAGGTTTAATACCTCCTTTAGATTAGCAAATAGAAATAATCACTTAAATTAAAATGATGATAATGATGATGAAATTTCTTTTTTTGCTTCGAGGCTTGCCTCGTTAATTATTACTATTTTGTGACTCGATGTCACAGAATAGTAAATATATCCATAAAAGTCATACTGTTACAATTTTACTATATCATTTTGTGAGCATTGCAAAATATCGACAGGTTGTTATAACCGATTTAGTCGACAAAGTTATAGTTGAAATATGTGATGATATAGAAAAACGTTTTGAAGTTAATTTTTTAGAAATAGGAACGGACAAAAACCACGTTCATTTTTTGATTCAAAGCGTTCCTTCTTATAGTATCACAAAAATAGTTACTATGATAAAAAGTATTGTAGCCAGAGAAGTTTTCAAACGTTGTCCAGAAGTAAAAAAGCAATTATGGGGAGGTGAGTTTTGGGGTAAAGGATATTTTGTGAATACAGTTAGTCAACATGGGACTGAAAAATTGATAGCAAATTATGTCAAGGAATAAGGTGTTGAAAAGGATTATAAAAGTTTGAAAAATAAGGCTATATTCTATAATATGACTTAAATAAGTTGTATTTTAGTAAAAACGAAAGTCATGATACCACAAAATTTCACAGAATACTTCAAAAGCCTCGAATTATTTGAGCGACAGGAAATAGTAAATG
>NZ_JABDQL010000071.1 GCF_013042245.1 Winogradskyella sp.
AATGATATAGTAAAACTGTAACATTATGACTTTTATGGATATATTTACTATTCTGTGACATCGAGTCACAAAATAGTAATAATTAACGAGGCAAGCCTCGAGGTATTAAACCTGAAAGCGAATAAAAGCAACAGTAATAATTAAGATTATAATCCATTTTAAAATCCCAAAAAAATATCAATTAACTTTTTATAAAATAGTTTCATAACTAGCTATTGGTAGTTTATCTAATAAAATAAGACATTTTTTAATTCCTCTTCAAATCTTCCCTTAGCCAAATACTGCTTCTCCAACTCACTATCAAAAGGAATTGGCGTTTGTAAACTTGCCACACGTTTTACAGGGGCGTCTAAATATTCAAAACACTCTTCCATTAGCATTGCTGATAAATCACTTGCGATACCACCAAATAAAGAATCTTCTTGAAGAATAATGGCTTTATTAGTTTTCTTGACTGAATTAATAATTGTTTCCTTATCTAAGGGTTGTAATGACCGTAAATCAATTAAGTCTGCAGATATATCAGGATTATTATCTAGGACTTCTAATGCCCAATGAACACCAGCTCCATAAGTGACTATAGTTATATCATTTCCTTCTTTTAAAAGTGATGCTTTACCTAATGGTAATGTGTAATAACCTGTTGGTACGTCCTGTCTAACACTTCTATATAAAGCTTTATGTTCAAAAAATAACACAGGGTTTGGGTCATTAATAGCTGTTGCTAATAAACCTTTAGCATCCATTGGAAACGCAGGATAAACCACTTTTAGTCCAGGTGTTTTGGTAAACCAAGCTTCGTTAGTTTGCGAATGAAATGGTCCAGCAGCAACACCAGCACCACAAGGCATGCGTACTACGACGTCGGCTTGTTGATTCCATCTGTAATGTGATTTTGCCAAATAATTAACGATAGGATTAAACCCTGAACTTACAAAATCAGCAAATTGCATTTCAACTACAGCTTTCATTCCAGCAATGGATAAACCCATTCCTGCTTCAACAATGGCAGATTCGCAAATAGGCGTATTTCTTACACGTTCGTTTCCAAATTGTTCTGCAAAGCCATCTGTTATCTTAAAAACACCACCATATTCAGCAATATCTTGTCCCATAATCACAAGATTATCATGACGCTCCATCGATTGTCTTAACCCATCAGAAATAGCATCAATTAATCGCTTTTCTTCAGTATTTGAATTTAAACTAACCTCTTGATGTATATAATCTTTATATACATCACTTAACTCTATACTTAGGTCTGGCGTGATGTTTTCTTCGGCATAGGCTTGGTCTAAAGCTTCATTAATTTCATGGATTATCGCTTCTTTAAATTCCACCTCTTTTTCTTCAGTTAAAATTCCTAAAGTTATCAAGTACTCTTGGTAGTTTTCAATAGGGTCTTTAGCTGCCCAATAGTCTATTATCTCTTGTGGAACATACTTTGTACCACTCGCTTCTTCGTGACCTCGCATTCTAAAGGTTTTAAACTCTAAAAGCACAGGCCTAGGATTTTGACGAATACTTTCTGCGAGTTCTGAAACCTTGGTGTAAACTTCAGTGATGTTATTACCATTAATAATATGCGATTCCATACCATAACCTTTGCCTCTATCGGCTAGATGCTCGCAATTATATTGCTCCGATGTTGGAGTTGAGAGTCCATAACCGTTGTTTTCTATACAGAACATCACCGGTAAATTCCAAACTGAAGCAACATTTAATGCTTCATGAAAATCACCCTCACTTGTCCCTCCTTCACCAGTAAATACAGCTGTAATTTTATTATTCTTTTGTAATAAGTTAGCTAATGCAATACCATCTGCGACTCCCAATTGTGGCCCTAAATGAGAAATCATTCCCACGATATTGTACTCCTGAGTCCCAAAATGAAAAGAACGGTCGCGACCTTTGGTAAAACCACTAGCTTTTCCTTGCCATTGACAAAATAATCGAAATAAAGGTATATCACGTGTTGTAAAAACCCCCAAATTACGGTGCATTGGCAAAATATATTCTTCTTTATCTAACGCCATGGTAACACCGACAGAAATTGCTTCTTGCCCTATTCCCGAAAACCACTTAGAAATCTTTCCCTGGCGTAGTAAAATTAGCATCTTCTCCTCTATTAATCGAGGTCGTAACATGTTGTAATAGAGCTGCAAAAGCTTTTCATCACTTAATGATGCTCTATCAAAATGCAAAGGCTTTAATGTTGGATTGGACATGAAATAGTCGTTTTTATTGTAAACCAAATGTAATTAAAATAGCTAGAAATCATAACTTTGATTCATCAATTTTGTTGACTGAAATCTCCTTTTTTATTGGGTTTTCATTAGATTTGTATATCCTTAAATACAAATTACCACATAACATGGATAGAATACCAAGTGTAGACCTCAAAGATTTCTTATCAGGTGACCCAAATAGAAAGCAAAAATTTATTAACGAAATCGGTAAAGCCTACGAAGATATTGGTTTTGTAGCTCTAAAAGGCCATTTTTTAGATGACGAATTGGTCGATGGTTTGTATTCCGAAGTCAAGAATTTTTTCGATTTACCAGTTGAGAAAAAACGCGAATATGAGATTGAAGGTATTGGCGGTCAACGTGGTTATATCTCATTCGGAAAAGAAAGCGCAAAAGGTAAAAAAGAAGGTGACTTAAAGGAATTTTGGCATTTTGGTCAGTATGTTGAAGATGATGAAAAAAGACGTAAGGAGTATCCTGAAAATGTTAAAGTAAAAGAATTGCCAAAGTTTAATGAAATCGGCAAAAAGGCCTATAGAAAGCTTGAGGAAACCGCTAAATACGTGCTTCGTGCTTTAGCACTTCATGTTGGTTTAGAAGAAACGTATTTCGACGATTATATCCATAATGGAAATTCAATTTTAAGACCAATTCATTACCCACCAATTTTAGAAGAACCAGAGAATGCAGTTAGAGCTGCAGCACATGGCGATATTAATTTAATTACCCTTTTGATGGGAGCACAAGGTCGTGGCTTGCAAGTTCGAAACCATAAAGACCAATGGATAGATGCTATTGCTGAGCCAGACGAGCTAATGATTAATGTTGGCGATATGCTCTCAAGACATACCAATAACAAATTAAAATCTACAATTCACCGTGTGGTAAACCCTCCAAGAGAATTATGGGGAACAAGCCGCTACTCTATTCCTTTTTTTATGCATCCAGTCAGTGAAATGAAATTAGATGTTTTGGACAGCTGTATAGATAAAAACAATCCAAAGCAATTCAATAATATTACTGCAGGAGAATTTTTAGATGAACGCTTAAAGGAACTAGGACTAAAAAAATAATCAACTCACAGTCTTCAGTACGCAATAAATGTGTAACTGAACACTGCATATTAATTTATGGATTTACAAGACCAATTAAAAAACCTTTTCCCAGAGCACGTTCCTGAAGTATCAGAAAATGAATCCGAACCTAAATCAGATATCTGGATGCAAGACAATCCTATTATCTGTAAGTACGAAAAGCGAAAAGGCAAGCCAATAACAATACTTGAAGGCTATACTGGTGCAACTCAAGATTTTAAAAAATTAGCAAAAGAATTAAAACAGAAACTCAGTGTTGGCGGAAGTTTTAAAGATGATAAGATTATAATTCAAGGTGATTATCGCGATAAAATAATGACCATTCTTAAAGAAAAAGGCTTTAATGTAAAACGTTTAGGAGGTTAATTTATGAAAAAACAATGCCTGCATATTACAAATGGTGATAGCCTTACCAATTATCTGAGAGAGTTAGATTTTGAAGACGATATTTTAACTTGGCGAGAAATGCTCTGCGAAGGACCAACTGTCCCTCTTATAGATTCGGATGAATTTTATAAGACAAGAAAGGAGTTTCTGAATGAATACTACGATATAAATCCTTCAGATTATAACCTTAAAGAATCTATTATTATTCTTGAGGATATAGATAATTATAGTGAAATAAACTTATGGTTTGAATTCGATTTGTTCTGCCACATTAATCTCATTGCAGTTATAAGTTTATTACATCAAAAGGAGATTGATAAGCCGTTATACCTTATTTGTAGTGGTCGCGTGGAAGGCGAAAAAGACTTAAAAGGCTTAGCAGAACTCAATCCAGAGCAATTAAAGTCACATTACGCTAACCATATCCATTTAACACAAGAAGACATTGACTTAGCCATTGCCTTATGGCGGACCTATTGCGGTAAAGACCACAATATTTTTAAGCCTTATATTACTCAGAATTCAAATTTTGAATATCTAACTAACTGTCTTAAAGCACATTTAAAACGTTTTCCTAATCAAAAAACAGGACTTTGTGCTATTGAAGAAAATATCTTAAAACTTATTAAAGAAAAAGATATTAAATCTCAACATCATCTATTAGGATATTGCCTTAACTATCAAGGCTATTATGGGTATGGTGATACACAGTTTAAACGAATGGTTGATAAACTTTCAACGTTTTTTGAAAAATCAAACGATAAACTCCAACTCACTCGAAAAGGTCATGAAGCGATTTTAGGCGAACATAATTTTACCAAAGAAATTGATAATACGATTACTTTTGGTGGTATTAATCGGAATGATTATCAATTCAGCATCACTGAAAATAAACTCATAAAAACGATTCCTTATGGAAATTAAAGATTCAGAATTGATATTAAATCCAGACGGGAGTGTTTATCATCTCAATTTGAAACCAGAGCATATTTCCGATACCATAATTTTTGTTGGTGACCAAGACCGCGTTTCAAAAATTACAAAGCATTTTGAGAGTATAGAGTTTGAAACTCAAAAACGCGAGTTTAAAACACAAACTGGTTATTACAAAGACCGACGAATAAGTGTAATTTCTACAGGTATTGGACCAGATAATATTGATATTGTTCTCAATGAACTCGATGCACTCGTCAACATTGATTTAAACACAAGAAAACCAAAAGAAAATTTAACAAGTCTTAATATTATTCGGATTGGCACGTCAGGTTCACTTCATGCAGATATTCCTGTAGATTCTTTTGTAATGAGTTCTCATGGTTTAGATGTCAATGGTATGCTTCATTTCTATCAGATTAGTGGCATCTGTAATCCTGAAATTGAAGATGTATTTATTAAACACACCAATTGGGATAAAAATAAAGCACGTCCAATAATCATTAATAATAGTAAGTATTTAGAACGCTATTTTGAAAGCGATAAAATTCATAAAGGTATGACAGGTACCGCAGGTGGCTTTTACGGACCTCAAGGCCGTGTTTTACGCTTGCCTTTACAAGACGCAAGCCTCAACTCTAAACTCGATAGCTTTAGTTATAAAGATTTTAGAATTACTAATTTTGAAATGGAAACCTCTGTTATTTATGGGCTTTCAAAATTATTAGGTCACGAAGCTTTATCGTTAAATGCTATTATTGCCAATAGAGCGGACGGCACTTTTAGTAAGGAACCTAAGAAAACGGTTGAGAAACTAATTATTTACGCTTTAGAGCGTATTGTAAACATTTAAATATATACTATTGAAGTTATTAAATTTCTTATATGCAGCATCAATAATTCTACTTATTGCAACAGGAATTCGAACCATTGCCTATTTTATTATTGGTTTACAAAACGATAGAATATTCAGAAAAGACTTATTAATTATTTGGGTATTATGTGCACTTATTATCATATTTAGAAACGTTTTTTTGCGTTTAAAATCGAATAAAAAAAGTATTTAATTTTGAAAAAAATAAATATTGGCGGTGTCCCAGAGCATTTTAATTTAGCTTGGTATTTAACCTTAAAAAATGGTGAATACAAAGCTAAAGACATTAATTTACGTTGGCATGACTACCATGGCGGCACAGGACAAATGTGTAAAGGCCTTCGAGAAGGTGATATAGATTTAGCCGTTATACTTACAGAAGGAATTGTAAAAGATATCATTGCAGGTAATCCATCAAAAATTATACAAACCTACACCCAATCTCCTTTAATTTGGGGAATTCATGTCGCGGCAGATTCACAATTCGGCACCATTAAAGACATTAAAGGCAAGCGAGCAGCCATTAGTCGCTATGGCTCAGGTTCGCATTTAATGGCTTTTGTAAACGCAAAAAATAACGGCTGGAATTTGGATAAAGACCTTGATTTTTCGGTTATCAAAAACTTAGATGGTGCAATAAAAGGTTTAACTAATGGAAGTGCCGACTATTTTATGTGGGAAAAATTTACTACAAAACCTTTAGTAGATAATGGTACATTCCGAAGAATAGGAAATTGTCCATCACCTTGGCCATGTTTTGTAATTGCTGTTAGAAATGAATTTTTGGAAAGGAATAAAGATGATGTAAAAACTATATTAAATATAATCAATAATACAACTTCGGAGTTTAAGTATATCCCAAGTATAAACAGAACCATTGCCAATCGTTACGGACAAGAATTAGAGGATGTACAAGAATGGCTATCCTTAACAGAATGGTCACAGGAGTTAATCGATGAAAAAACATTAAATAAAGTTCAAGATGAGTTACTTCAACTCAATATTATTCCTAACAAGTGGAATTACCATGATTTAGTTTATAAATTTTAATTTTGTGACGCAACCTTTTTTTAAATGCGCCATCTATAAAAAACAATAAATATAAACACATGAAACCACTTTCTTTTTTTATTATGCTTTCTTTTTCCTTATGTGCATCACTCTGCTGTCCTGGCGAAGATGAGCCTGGTGCAAGTTTTTCAATAGAAAACAATGGACTTATTACTATTGACAACAATGTTAGTACATTTAATCTAAACGACCAGATTACAATACATACAGTCATACCAGATGAACAGATAACTACAGATGGTCAATCACTAAATATTTCAGAATTATTTTATAATGATGTGTTAAACGAATCATTTTTACAACATTCATTAACATTATACAAAGAAACTGACTTTGGAACTTTATCTAAAATAGCAGTTACCAACCAAGACATTGAGGCTTCAGAAGGTATTGTTGAAAGCTTTGGAGATATTATACAAATCAGAAATTTTTATGATACTGATACAAATACCTTTAGAAGCAAATTTTCTATAACTCTAAAAGAAACAGGCACATATTATTTATCTAGTAATCAATTCAATTTTGAAGACTTTAGAGGAATAAGCATTTCAGGCGGAATTTACGAATTAGGGTTTGTTACTATTACGACCAATATTTTGAATACTGAAGAAAATGGAGGCTATATATTTGTAGTTAATTAGATTATAGTCCAATCAATTAGAGGTTTTCCTAAAGACTTTAGAATTGTATTCGTTTTACTAAAATGCTTGTTTCCAAACCAATATCCACGGTTAGCGCTTAATGGTGATGGATGACCAGAGGTTAAAACATAATGCTTAGTAGCGTCTATTAACTTTGCTTTCTTTTTAGCAAATCCGCCCCAAAGTAAAAAAACGACGTCTTTTTTATGTTCGCTCACAGTTTTAATTATAGTATCCGTAAATATTTCCCATCCTTTTTTTTGGTGGCTTCCAGCTTCGTGAGCTCTAACGGTTAATGTTGCATTAAGTAATAATACACCTTGGTCTGCCCATGGCACTAAATTTCCGCACTTGGGATATGGCATATCAATGTCTGTTTCCAACTCCTTAAAGATGTTAACTAAAGATGGTGGATGCGAAATGCCGTAGTTAACAGAAAAACATAGGCCATTGGCTTGGTTTGGGCCGTGATACGGGTCTTGACCAATAATAACTACTTTTAAATCATCAAACTTACTATGGTTAAAAGCATTAAAAATTTCCGCTCCTTTTGGATAACAAGTTTTTGTTGAATATTCCTTTTTTACAAAAGTCTCTAAGTTTGAAAAGTAAGACTTTTCAAATTCAGGATTTAAGTATTTTTTCCAACTTGGATCTATGGATACATTCATGCTGTAAATATAAAACTAACATATTACAAAACCATCTTAATGCATTAGGTGCAACAGGGCAAACGCATCATAATTTGAGTATTTTTAGCATATATTGATTATTGATAGCCGCTTTTAGTCTTCTGCTTTTAATACCCACTTTAGCTTTGATATCTTTTTTAAGAAGATTTAAAGCGATTT
>NZ_JABDQL010000084.1 GCF_013042245.1 Winogradskyella sp.
ACAGTTAATCTAGAAACTGTATGACCATTTACCCTTTGATGTGACATAAAAACAAAGGTAGGTATTTTTAGAAGCTAAAGCGGATGCACTAAAGTGCATAGTTTTAACTGTTTTTGAGACCAATAAAAGAAATCTACTCGGCTAAAAGTTCAGCAATAAAACCTTCAAACTCCGTTTTAAATTCAGTATATTTTTTACCAGTAGCCGGTCCGTTAAAACCTGTATGGATTTTGCGTACTTTTCCTGTTTTATCGATAAAAATCGAAGTCGGGTAAGACAGCACATGGTTAAGTGCTGGCAACTTTTCTTGCAGTTTAGATTTGCTTCCGCTACCATATTGTGCTAAAAGAATTGGATATGTCATACCAACACGTGCTCTTAAACGATTAATATTTTCAAAGGCAGCTTCTGGTGTTTTTTTAAACTCTACGGTTAGCGCTACAACTTCAAAACCTTTGTCCTTATTCTCATCATGAAATTGAGTATAAAACTTACTACTGTCCAAACAATTGGGACACCAGGTTCCCATAATTTGCACCAAAACTACTTTATCTTTAAAACGCTCATCACTTAAGGATACCATATTGCCTTTTTCGTCAGGAAAAGAAAACTCCAAAGCTTCATAGCCTTCATTTAAATAGGTTAACTCGTCTATTTTTGGCAATGTGTAATCAGGATTTCGTTTTGCTGCAAAAGGTTCTTTCCAATGGTTACCAGAATAAAACTGGCCACTCATCTCGTCTTTACTTACATCTGCTTTAAACAAAAAGGCATGCGCACCATCGTAAGTAGATAGCTTTAACGTACTTCCATCCATAACACCTTCTAAGTACCTATAGTCTCCAGTTGTGGTTCTAAACGTACCCGTTGCATACTGTCCGTCTTGTTCAAAAACCCCTTTGGCAATATATTCACCTTTAGTATCCTTACTAAATACCACTTCCCAAACACCCGAAATATCAAAAGCTGAATCTGTTCTTGGATAAAAACGCACATCAGTATCATAAGTAGCAAAAAACGGGACAATACGGTTACGTGTTTTGTTTATATATTCACCCTTAATATTATTACCCTCAAATACACCTGCAAAATAACTTTGAAATACTGGTGTTTTAATATATATAGAATCATTTACATAACGTATCTCATTGACTTCTATGCGCTCATCTGCATTAAAAATGGTTAATGTACTATCCGAGGTGACTTCAAAAATAAATGGCAATTCTTGAGTATCTTGAACCTCTAAAACCATTCTGTAAGTTCCTTTTTTAAGCGTTTTTGACGTGTCTTCTTTTTTACAAGACAAAAGACTTAACGCCATTAATAAGAGTGATAAATATCGCATTGAAAACTGTTTTTTAATAGAGTTCGAAATAACAATAAATACCTTACATAAAAAAGCATATTCTAATTTAACGTATTGTGTATCTAAAGACTTATAGTAGTTACGTTGAACATCCAAATAACCATCTATAAATTGCAATTAAATTTTAGTAGTGGATGTTTCATTAGCGTACAAGTATTATTATCTTTGTGGCTTGAATAATTTGAATTATGAAGATTTCTTACAACTGGCTAAAGCAGTTTATAAAGATAGATTGGGATGCTGAAAAAACAGGCGAATTATTAACTGATCTTGGTTTAGAAATTGAAGGTATCGATACTTACGAATCTGTAAAAGGCGGACTTAAAGGTATTGTTATTGGCGAAGTGTTGACTTGCGAACAACACCCAAATGCAGACCGATTAAAACTTACAACCGTAAATATTGGCGCTGATGCTCCTGTACAGATTGTTTGTGGTGCGCCCAATGTTGCTGCTGGACAAAAAGTATCTGTTGCCACTATAGGAACAACATTATATACCACTGAAGGCGAAGCTTGGAAGATTAAAAAAGGAAAAATTCGTGGTGAAGAAAGCCACGGAATGATATGTGCAGAGGATGAGCTTGGACTTGGCGAATCTCATGATGGTATCATGGTTTTAGATGATAAACTAAAAGTAGGTACACCTGTATCAGAGGTTTTTGAAATTGAAAATGATGAGGTTTTTGAAATAGGTCTTACACCAAACCGTGCAGATGCGATGAGTCATTTTGGTGTAGCTCGAGACCTTAAAGCAGGCTTGTTACAAAAAAATATTCAGTTAGAGTTAATTACACCTTCTGTAAGTTCCTTTCATGTTGATGCGCGTTCACTAAAAATTGATGTCGATGTGCAGGACAAAGAAAAAGCACCACGTTATTGTGGTGTTACTATTTCTGGATTAAAAGTAGAAAGTTCTCCTAAATGGCTACAACATCGCTTAAAATCTATTGGTCTATCACCAATTAATAACGTCGTTGATATCACCAATTATGTATTACATGAGTTAGGACAACCACTTCACGCCTTTGATGCTAATAAAATTTCGGGAAACAAAATTGAAGTTAAGACTTGTAAATCAGGAACTAAATTTACTACACTTGATGACGTCGAACGTGAACTTCACCAAGAGGATTTAATGATTTGTGATGCTGAAAAGCCCCTTTGTATAGCCGGAGTTTTTGGTGGTATAGATTCTGGTGTTACAGAAAGTACAACAAGCATCTTTCTAGAGAGTGCTTACTTTAATCCTGTAAGTATTCGTAAAACGGCAAAACGTCATGCATTAAATACCGATGCGTCTTTCCGTTTTGAGCGTGGCATTGACCCAAATATTACAGAATATGCCTTAAAACGTGCTGCTTTGATGATAACAGAAATTGCTGGCGGTGAAATCTCAAGTGATATTTCGGATGCTTACCCTAATAAAATTAAAGACTTTGAAGTGCGCTTAAGTTTTGATAAAACAGAGCAGCTTATCGGTGAAGAAATTCCTAGAGAAACTATAAAAAGTATTTTAACATCTCTTGAAATAAAAGTAAATAACGTTACCGAAACCGGTCTTGGGCTCACAGTACCTGCGTATAGAAATGATGTACAGCGCGAAGCCGATATTATTGAAGAAATCCTTCGTGTTTACGGTTACAATAATGTTGGCACTACTGAAAAGTTGAACGCTTCCATCTCTAATTCTACACGTTTTGAAGATTATAAACTTCAGAATATTATTGGTAATCAATTGGCTTCACAAGGTTTCTTTGAGATTATGGCAAATTCGCTTACCACTCCAAATTATACGGAGCTTAGCGAACAGTTAAATAGTGAAAATAATGTTGAAATGCTTAATCCGCTAAGTAATGATTTGGGCGTTATGCGTCAGTCACTTTTATTCTCAGGATTAGAAGCTGTAGCCCACAATATAAACAGAAAACGTAGTGATTTAAAGCTATTTGAATTTGGAAAAACCTACCATCAGTATTCTGAAAATCGAGAAGAATTTAAGCATCTGTCGCTTTTTGTTACAGGAAATAAATCCGAAGAACGTTGGAACTCAGAAGTTACAGCTAGCGATTTCTTTTATTTAAAGGGAACTGTTGAAGCTATTCTACAACGTCTAGGGCTTAGCCATTTAAGGTCTACTCCTATTAAAACTGACCTTTTTAGTGAAGGTGTTACCTTATCTTTAGGAAAGAAAAAAATGGTAGATTTTGGATTGGTTAAAAAACCAATTTTAAAGCATTTTGGTATTTCTCAAAATGTATTGTTCGCAGATTTTAATTGGGATAACGTGCTAGAAATGGCAAAACACAACGCTATAAAATTCAAGCCAATACCTAAATATCCTGAAGTACGTCGTGATTTTGCCTTATTAATTGATAATACGGTTACTTTTGATGATATCCATACTATAGCCAAGCAAACCGAAAAGCAATTACTTAAAAACATAAATCTTTTTGATGTTTACGAAGGCAAAAATTTACCAGAAGGTAAAAAGAGTTATGCAGTAAGTTTTACGCTTTTAGATGAACATAAAACACTCAACGATAAGCAAATTGATAAAATAATGAGTAAGCTTCAGTATAATTTTGAAACTAAACTTGGAGCAGAGCTTAGATAATTATGAGATTGAAACCTATCTTTTTATTTCTATTAGTCTTATTTGGTTTATTTGCGTCCAATAGCCAACAACTAGTTATTCAAGAAGATAGTCTAAAACCACAAACTATTTGGCAAATGTGCTATTCCGCCAATATCGAGGCTTATATATAATGCACATTGGTTTACAGATATTGCTTTTAGTACGGTATTGAGTATCATCGTCGTCAATGGTATAGACAAATTTTTATTTGAAGATAAAGCCTACGATTATCCTACTAAGAAAAAAACAATTTCTTGGAATCTACGATTTGCTCTAAATCAGATTGGTTTTGTGGGTACTTTTTAAGCTGTGATTATTTATCATTTTCTTCACATTTAGCATTTCTATATTTTTTACTTTTAACAAAACTTAAAAATAAAGCTATGGCAAATATTACATTAGGCGGAAACCCAGCAACAACAGTAGGTAATCTTCCTGAAACTGGAACAAAAGCTCCAGATTTTAAATTGACAAATACAGATTTAGCAGACCAATCCTTATCAGATTTTGATGGTTCTCGCTTAGTTTTAAATATTTTCCCAAGTGTAGACACAGGTGTTTGCGCTCAATCTATCAGAACATTTAACGAAAAAGCAAGTCGTCTAGAAAATACTAAGGTACTTTGTATATCTAAAGATTTACCATTTGCAATGGCACGTTTTTGTGGAGCTGAAGGTTTAGATAATGTTGTTAGTCTCTCTGATTACAAGACTGGAAAGTTTGGAAATTCTTATGGGGTTACCTTTAAAGATACTGCTTTTGAAACCTTATTATCTCGCGCAGTCGTAGTTTTAGATACTGACGGTAGTGTTTTGCATACAGAACAAGTTTCTGAAACTGGGGAAGAGCCAAATTACGAAGCTGTACTGAACGCATTAAACTAATTTATGCCAAACAGAAACAAAGAGCCATTTGGAACTAATCGTCTTAAAAGTGTAGGTTACGCTTTTAAGGGTTTGATGGTTTTAATAAAAACCGAAAACAGTATTAAGCTTCAGCTAATTATAGCTTCAATAGTTACTGTAGCAGGAATTTATTTTAATATTTCAACAACAGAATGGCTCATTCAACTCGTTATGATTGCTATGGTGATGAGTATAGAAGGCGCTAATACTGCCATTGAATATATGGCAGATTTTATTCATCCAGAACATCATCCAAAAATAGGATTAATCAAAGATATTGGTGCTGGTGCTGTTTTTATAGCTTCAATAGCAGCAATTATCGTTGCTGGGATAATTTACCTTCCTAAAATATTTGGATAATAAACATTGTTAATAACACCTTAGCATAAATACCAAAACCATTAGGATAAACGTTACTTATTTGTATTTTTGATTTAACAACTAAATCAATGCTAAACTCGCTTTAGTCCTTTACTGGATTTAATAAATGGCAAAACGAACAACTAAGAAAAAAACTGCGGTAAAATCGAAGAGCAAACCTATATCATTTAAGCTCTCTAATCAGCAAAAACTGATTTTAGGTAGTTTATTCATCATTCTAGGTGTGTTACTTTTTATTTCTTTTGTATCCTTTTTATTTACAGGAAAAGAAGACCAAAGTATTTTATCCGAATTTCCTTCTAGGCAAGTAGAAGCCAAAAATTGGGCCAGCCAGTTTGGTGCCCAATTGAGTGAATGGTTTATAACCAAAGGTTTTGGTTTGCCATCGTTTATATTCTGTGGGTTACTATTTCTTTCAGGTGTTTATGTAACATTAAATTTGAAACTTTCAAAACTGCGAAAGCATTGGATTTGGGGGACATTAATAGTCATATGGCTATCTATTTTTTTAGGATTCTTTACACATAAATACGATATTCTCGGTGGCGTAATTGGTTATGAGATGAATCATTTTTTTCAGGATTACATCGGGAAAGTTGGTACAGCACTCCTACTCGCTTTTGGACTCATCGTTTATTTAGCTATCCGATTTAAAATGACTGGAGAAACATTTGTCAATTCTTTTAAACGTGCAAAAAAAGGTATCAAGGCAGATTTTAATTCATCCGAACAGAATGACGAAGACACTATTGTGCCTATAGACAATAGTCTTTCTGAAGAAGCAGAAGCTATTAAATCTGCTTTTGAAGTTCCTCTTAAAAACTTAGAACCTACGATTTCTAATCATTCAAAATTAGGTAAAGAAAAAGCCACAAAAACTAAGGCTGAACCTAAAGAGGAAATGACGATTGAAGTTAAAAAACCAGAACCTGAACCAGAAGTAGAAATGAAAGTTGAAGTTGCTGCTGAAGAAAAATCTGAAAAAGACAATCTTGCAGATAAATTGGTTGAAGACTTTGGACAATTTGACCCTACATTAGAGCTGAGCAATTTTCAATTTCCATCTTTAGATTTATTAAAAAAATATGATAACGAAGGAATTTCTATCGACCAAGATGAGCTTGAAGAAAACAAAAATCGAATTGTAGAAACCTTACTCAACTACAAAATTGGTATTACCAGTATTTCTGCAACGATTGGGCCTACGGTGACACTTTACGAGATTGTCCCTGAAGCAGGAATCCGGATCTCAAAAATTAAAAACCTTGAGGATGATATTGCACTTTCATTGGCTGCATTAGGTATTCGTATTATTGCTCCAATTCCTGGAAAAGGTACTATTGGTATCGAAGTTCCAAATAAAAAAGCAACGATTGTATCAATGCATTCTGCTATTGCATCGCAGAAATTTCAGAACTCTAAAATGCAATTACCTATCGCTTTAGGTAAAACAATTAGTAATGAAACTTTAGTCGTAGATTTAGCAAAAATGCCACACTTATTAATGGCTGGTGCAACCGGACAAGGTAAATCGGTTGGCCTTAATGCAGTACTTACCTCTTTGTTGTATAAGAAACATCCTGCGGAAGTAAAATTTGTTTTAGTTGATCCTAAAAAAGTAGAGCTAACACTCTTCAATAAAATTGAACGTCATTACCTAGCAAAGCTCCCAGATAGTGAAGATGCTATAATAACTGACAATACTAAGGTTATTAATACCCTAAATTCACTTTGTATAGAAATGGATAACCGCTACGAATCGCTAAAAAATGCATTTTGTAGAAACATTGCCGAATACAATAAGAAATTTAAAGAACGTAAACTCAATCCTAACGATGGGCATCAGTTTTTGCCATATATTGTTTTAGTAGTTGATGAGTTTGCAGATTTGATAATGACTGCTGGTAAAGAGGTAGAAACACCTATTGCGCGATTAGCACAATTGGCTCGTGCCATTGGTATACATTTAATTATTGCAACACAGCGTCCTTCTGTTAATGTGATTACAGGTATTATCAAAGCAAACTTCCCAGCACGTATAGCATTTAGAGTAACCTCCAAAATAGATTCGCGTACCATTTTAGATGGTTCGGGTGCTGACCAGTTGATTGGTCGTGGAGATATGCTCTATACGCAGGGCAACGATTTAATACGTATACAATGTGCTTTTGTAGACACACCAGAAGTAGAACGTATTACCGAATTTATAGGCTCTCAAAAAGCATATCCAGACGCCTATTTACTTCCAGAATATGTTGGTGAAGAAGGTGGCACAAATCTTGATATAGACATAGCAGACAGAGATAAATTGTTTAAAGAAGCCGCTGAAATCATTGTTACAGCGCAACAAGGTTCGGCCTCACTCCTACAGCGAAAACTAAAATTAGGATATAACAGAGCAGGGCGTATTATAGATCAACTAGAAGCTACCGGAATTGTTGGTGGTTTCGAAGGCAGTAAAGCTAGACAAGTGCTTATACCAGATTTATTGGCTCTTGAACAATTATTAGAAAGCGAAAGTCAATAATTGAACTAAATTATTATAAACGAGAAATGAAAAAATCAGGAATTCTTTTAGCATTGATAATTACAGGAAGTGTGTTTGCACAAAAAAATGCGGAAGCACTTTTAAATGAAGTTAGTACAAAAGTGAAGTCATACAAAAATATTAGTGTAGACTTTAAATACGAGCTTAATAACGTGAGTGAAAATATTACTCAAGAAACTAAAGGTGACGTTACCATACAAGATGACAAGTACGTTCTAAATGTTTTGGGTGTTACTCGTATCTACGACGGAAAAACACTTTATAATATTAGCCCAGAGGATGAAGAGGTTACTATCTCTTCAGAAAACACAGAAGATGAAGGCACTATTACACCAAGTAAGATGTTATCTTTTTATGAAGATGGCTATACGTACAAAATGGATATTATTCAGAATGTAAAAGGTAGAAAAATTCAGTATGTAAAATTAATACCCATAGACAGTAACGCAGAAATTAAAAATGTACTTCTAGGAATTGATGCTACTACCAAACATATTTATAATTTAATCGAAATTGGCAAAAATGGTGTAAAAACAACATTGACAGTCAATTCTTTTAAAACAAATCAGGCCATTCCAGAATCGCTCTTTACTTTTGATGAAAGTAAATATGAAGATTACTACATCAACAAAATAGACTAAATTTTGAAAATTTTAGACAGGTACATACTTAAAACCTTCCTAAATACATTTGTGAGCATATTTATCATATTTATGTTCATTTTTGTTTTACAAGGGCTTTGGCTTTATATCACAGAGCTTGCGGGTAAGGACTTGGACATTGTTACTACTCTAAAGTTTATATTTTACTATTCTCCAAAGTTAATTCCCTTAGTTGTACCGTTAACAGTACTTTTAGCCTCTATCATGGTTTTTGGGAATTTTGCTGAGAACTATGAGTTTGCTGCCATGAAATCAACAGGTATTTCACTTCAGCGTGCTATGAGAAGTTTATCGGTTTTTATTGTAACTCTTGGTATAGCCTGTTTCTTTTTTGCAAATAACGTTATTCCCTGGGGCGAATACAATTTCTATAATTTAAGACGAAACATCGCTAAAGTTAAGCCTACTCTTGCCATAGCAGAAGGTCAATTTATTGAAATAGGAAACATCAATATTCGCGTTGAAAATAAAAGTGGAGAACGCGGTCAATTTCTGGATGGTGTATTAATTCACAAAAAAAAATCCTTTAAGCGCGGTAATTACACCACGATAATTGCTGAAAAGGGAGAACTTAAAAGTGACGAAGATTCTAACATCTTAAAGCTTGAACTTTCTAATGGCAACTTTTATGATGAATTGGTAACTCGTGATATCCGGAAATTCAACAAAAGGAAACCCCATGCTCAAAGTCAATTTAAAACCTATACCATAAACATTGATTTAGGAAACATAGGCAATGTCGACATGGATGAAAAAAGTAGCGATGATCGTTATACTATGCTAAGTGTAGACCAGCTAAATAGCAAATTAGACACTCTATACACCGAGCGCAAAACAGAATACGAAAATCTGTCTTCTAGTTTGTATAACAGAAGTACGTATCATTCACTAAAAACAGCTTATAAAACAAATAATGATAGTATTTATGGTACTGAAATTTTAGATGTTTTTAATACAAAAACAAAAATTCAGATTTTAGGATTAGCTTTTAATACAGCAAGCAGTACCTCTCAAATTTTACAGACTAAAGAAACAACATTTAAAAATAAAACCTCTAATAGGAATCGTCATATTATTGCACTCCATGAAAAATATGCGCTCGGGTTTGCTTGTGTTATTCTATTTTTTGTTGGAGCACCATTAGGAGCTCTTATTAGAAAAGGTGGTATCGGTCTACCTATGGTTATAGCTATTTTACTATTCTTAACCTATCATTTTATAGGTATATTCATTAAAAATAATGCGAAAACAGATTCTATTGACCCTGCTTTTGGCACTTGGTTATCAACACTTATAATGTTGCCATTGAGTATTTACTTAACACACAGAGCAACTAATGATAGAGGCCTTATCAATCTAGATTTTATAACCGTTCCTTTTAAAAAGTTATTCACTACGAAATCTAGCGAAGGTATCAACGCAATTAAAAATGTTCAATCATACAGCTATTACAATAAGCATTCTGTTGATGAGTTAGTCGCTGTTATTAGAGAACAAGATGAATTTGATATTTATAAAAAACCAAAGCAAATTGCATTACAACATTTGTTTGATAGAAAGGTTTCCTTATCAAACTTAGAAGATAAAGGCCTAAACATTCCTAATAATATTAAGGCTGGTAAAGTACAGCTAAAAGATTATAAAGACTATTCAAATACAAGTTTGGTTACCTTCAGTATAGGTGCTATATTATTAATACTTCATTTTGTTTTTAAAAATAATAAGCTATCAGAACTTGCGGAAATTTCAAAAACATTAAGTATCATATCTTTTGGGATTTATCTACTTTACTTCGTTATTTCAACAATTTATTATTCAAAATTCTACAAATCGATAGCGCAACCTAAGAAAAAGATAAATCCTATAGTTTTTCTTCTATCGCTTCCATTCTATCCGCTGAAGCACTTTATATTAAAGACAAGGATTAAAGAAGACTTCCATTTAAGTTGTTTAGAGCAAATAAAATAAGTTTATCTTTGCAAAAACAAACTGACCACCATGATTACAGATACTGTGAGTACAAAAATTAGCTTAAATACTATTGAAGAAGCCATTGAAGACATTCGCCAAGGAAAGGTAATTATTGTCGTTGATGACGAAAATAGAGAGAATGAAGGTGATTTTTTGGCTGCTGCAGAAGCTGTAACTCCAGAGATGATAAACTTTATGGCAACACACGGTCGCGGTCTCATTTGCACACCATTAACTGAGCAACGCTGTAAAGAACTTGATTTACAAATGATGGTACGCAATAACACCGACCCTATGGAAACTGCTTTTACAGTTTCTGTAGATTTAAGAGGAAATGGCGTTACTACGGGTATTTCTGCGAGTGATCGCGCAAAAACAGTTAGTGCTTTAGTCAATAAAGACACAAAATCATTTGAATTAGCACGTCCAGGTCATATTTTCCCGTTAGTCGCAAAAGAAGGTGGTGTTTTAAGACGAACAGGACATACTGAAGCAGCTATAGATTTTGCACGTTTAGCAGGATTTGAACCAGCTGGATGCATTGTCGAGATTATGAATGAAGATGGTACCATGGCTCGTCTGCCTCAGCTTGTTAAAGTGGCAAAAAAGTTTCATTTAAAGATTGTTTCTATTGAAGATTTAGTAGCGTACCGTATGGAACACGATTCTTTAATTGAAAAGAAAGAAGATTTTGATATTGAAACTCGATTTGGAAGTTTTAGGCTTAGAGCTTATGAACAAACGACTAATAACCAAATACATATTGCACTTACAAAAGGTAGCTGGAATTCTGGTGATGAAGTGTTAACACGAATCAACTCTACCCTTGTCAATAATGATATTTTGGGTACATTAACTAATAACGCTGACCAAAAGCTAGATGATATGTTTAATGTCATTAACCAAACTGGGAAAGGTGCTATTATTTTCATAAACCAACAAAACCAATCTACCAATATTTTAAGTAGACTTTCTATCTTAAAAGAAAACCAGAAAGATGGTAAAATTGTCAAGGCGCCAGGAATAGCTATGGATAGTAAAGACTTTGGTATTGGTGCACAAATACTTCACGACTTAAATATTAGTAAGATAAAATTAATTTCTAATAGAGAACAGACTAAACGTGTAGGTATGATTGGGTATGGTCTTGAGATTACTGATTATGTTAATTATTAATCTATAATAAATTTTCTTTGAGCTACAGAATTCCCCGAATGTATTTTTAAATATAAATCCCTTTTTCTAATTTAGAATTATCTATAATTTTTGTTGCACGACTATCATTAACTAGTTGTCCAAAAAAATTGTATAGTTTTAATGTATCAATATTTCGTAAACTTGAAACTGGACTACCCAATAAATTTGTACCAAATTTATTAGGTAGTCCAATTATGCTGCAATGGGTCGAATGCATAAAACTGAAGTGTAAACTGCTTATCATCGTTATTAATGATTATGGATTGCGCCAAATATATCTAGAAGCCTTGACCTGCATCTGTACCATTATTATTAAATTGACCACCACGATTACTAACACTAGATGGTAAAGAATTACGAAAAGCGAAATCACTTCGTTAAAACCAATAAGGGCGTCATTATTTTTGCTCTAAAGCATTGATTATGATATCCCTCATAACATCGGCTCTATTTCTTACTTCTTCTTCCGTCCATGATAATTTAATTAAACAAGATATATTTCTTGCTATATAACTATCAGATTGAGGGAATTCTTTTCCCTGTAAATAGGAAAGTCCTTCCTTAACTTCTTTGGATATTGGGAATAAGGATTTTAACTCCTTTAGATGATTCCATTTTCTAATATAATGCCAGTTATTGTCGTAATAATGGAAACAGGCATCTACTCCATTTTCCGTAAAGGCTTTTGAAACCTTTCGGGCAATTTCTAAATCTGGTAAAAAGAAATTTAAAAAGGCACAACTTTCTACGCCACCTTCTGGTACAGTTCTGAATTTTATTTCAGGAATTTCTGAAAGTTTTTCCCTCATAATGTCAAAGTTTTTTTTCTGTATCTCTAAAAATTCAGGTAAGCGTTTTACCTGAGCCAAACCTACCGCAGCATGTAATTCTGAAAGTCTAAAATTATAACCTAAAAGCGGATGTGTTTCAGCACCTCTATCGCTACCCACATGGTCATGACCGTGATCACTATAGTGGTCCGCATTTAAGTAATATTCCTTATTGTTAGTAATGACTGCACCACCTTCACCACAAGTAATAGTTTTTACAAAATCGAAAGAAAAACAACCCACATCGGCAATGCTTCCCAAAGATTTGCCCTTGTAGCTTCCGCCAATAGCCTGACAAGCATCTTCAACAAATACCAAATCATTTTTAGTACAGATAGACTTTAATGCATCCATATGTCCCATACTACCACACATCTGAACAACCATTACGGCCTTTGTTTTTGGTGTAATAGCATCTTCAACAGCTTTTGGGTCTAAAGTTAAAGTACTATCAATATCTACTAATACTGGTATAGCGCCTAACATCATAATCGCTTCAAAGCTAGCTACAAATGTAAAGGTTGGCATAATTACCTCATCTCCAGCTCCTACGCCAGCAGAGGCTAATGCAACAGATACAGCGGCCGTACCACTTGAAACTAGCTGTACATGATTTACACCAAAACTATTTTGGAGTTCTGTTTCTAACTCCTTAGCTTTCCAATGACCTTTTCGCATACCATCAAAACCATAACGCATTAAAACACCATTGTCCAAAACGTCATTTACACTTTCACGTTCTGCGTTTCCAAATAATTCAAATCCTGGCATATTATTTCTGTAATTTTTTGAGTTGGGTTAAAAATCCTTCAATATCAGAAGGTTTAAATTCTTTTAGTAATGGTAAGCGTGTATTGGTTTTATAGTTGATGACCTTTATTGATGGGAATATTTTGTCAGGATTATGACCAGAAGTCACTCTACTATTAAATTTATACTTCTCTGTATTATCTGGTGATTCTATTAATAAACCAGTACTATTTTTGGAAATATCCTTAAACGCTTTAGACTTAAAAATCTCTTTTTTTATTAAGCGCTCCATTGAAGCATTAGTTCTGTCATTAAAATAAATTATGAGTACTTTTTTGCGCTCTTGAGCCTTTTTTAGAGCGGTAGGATAATCTTTTTCCCACTCTATATTTTGCGAAAAACTTGATGATGAAACCAAGCATATAATGATTAAGGCTAAGAAATTTTTCATATTAACTATTTAATCTAACAAATATAAAATTTTGATTTGCTATGCTTAAAACTATAAATCTATAACTGTATTTTCGATGGATTTTCTTACTTTTTTTAAAGTTGAAAACATATCATCTTCTGCTCGGTATCCTACAGGTAAAAGTAATACAGATTGGAGTCCTATTTCCTTTAAATTAAGAGCAGTATCGAAAGCATCAGGATTGAAACCTTCCATCGGGCAACTATCAATTTTTTCTAACGCGCAAACCGTCATTAAATTGCCCAACGCAATGTAAGCTTGACGTATTGCCCAATCTTCTTTTTTGGTTTCAGGCATGGCTTCAATGGTAGACTTTAATTGATTTTTGAAAGGCTCTAAAACAGCCTCAGGCGTATTTCTAATTGCTATAATATTCTTAAAATAAGAATTCACATCTTCCTCATCTATATCACTTTGAATGCATAAAATCAGTAAGTGTGAGGAATCTACAACTTGACGTTGCCCATAAGAATGCTCTACTAAAGCTTCTCGAGTTTCTTTATTTTCAATAACAACGAGTTTTAGAGTCTGTAGCCCGTAGGATAACGCTGTCAGGTTAAAGGCTTCTTTTAGAGTTGTTAATTGTTTTGAGGATAATGTTTTGGTAGTATCAAACTTTTTGGTCGCATAGCGCCATTTGAGCTGTTCAATAACGTTCATAATTTTTTTTGCAAAAATACGGAATACTAGAATGATTTCTAGTTTATTACTCTTGTATTTATGGTGTTGTAATGACTTTTGCTATCGCTACTACTGCTGGTTTAGAGGCTCTAATTGTGGATTTACTAAACTAAGCTCTTCCATAGCGACAATTACCAAATTGACATAACGTTTTATTGTCTTTTTAGCCTCTTTTAGTTTTGGGTCTATAATGTCTACGTAACCTTTCCAGATGAGTGCTCTATCTTTTGTAGGACAAATACAATACATTACCGTTTCGACATGATAAACAGTATACTCTGAACGGTATTCTGGATTATATAGCACGCGTTGATGTCGTAAGTAATCATCCCTGAAACTTCTGTATGCTTCGTCATAATCTTTATATTCACGTCGATAGACTACTTTATCTTCTACACCAACTACTCTTGTCAACAAAATAGTATCAAAACCTTCATTTAATAGTTTATCTTCGAGACTATTTATCTGTTTTTCTGTTATTTGATCAGTAGTTAGTTCAAAATCTGAAAAGTCCAAGCTTCTTTCTACTTCAGCTCCTCTTAACTCTAATTCCTTTTTTAACTGGTTTTCAAATTCTTGGCGCGCTACTTGATCTGATGTTAATCCTATAACCAAAACTTTTCCAGGACTGTAAGCATCAATATCTGGGCTTTTCCAATAATCTACCAATTGGGTATCAGAACATCCTAATAAAAGAAGTACTGTAACTAAAAATATGGCTTGTCTCATGAATAATTATTTTAAAAATAGCTTTTGCTTATTTTCTTTAATGACCAACTTAACCAAATCAAAAAGTTTAACCTTAATAAATTGATATCGCTTTTTAAATTCCGCTATAACCTCTATTAAATTATTGTGTTCTTTTCTATATAAAGTTTCCGCATCCAACTCATCAATACCGTCTACCATGATAGATAGTTCCTTTTCATGAGATGTAACAGTGTTAAGTAGTACATCAGTTTGCTTGACAATTTCTGAAAGCTTATCTACGATAGTTTTACTTTCTTCAAAGTGCTTTTTATCTATTAATTGAAGCGTGTAAGATTTAATTAAATCTTCAAAAAATATTTGCTCTTCTTTATAAAATGTTAATTCAGATAGCCATGATTTTGAATCTTCATGCATATCGTCTGCACTTAACCATTCAGTATGTTTTGCTTTTGTGTGTATAGTTTTCATTGTTCAAATTTTTTAGAAAACAGAGTGCGAAACACCCAAAAACACACTCTGTTAAATTGAAAGTATTTGACTATTTCTAACTTTCGTTAAAAGTGAATTAAAGAACCTCAATAACTTTTTTAGGTGTTTCTTTTTTTAGTTCTTTTTTAAGAATATTAAGCTTAAGAATACCATCTTTATAAACAGCTTTGATATCTGCCATATTATCAAGAGTTTCAGGTAATGTTATAGAACGCTTGAAAGTGTTATAACTAAATTCTTTGCGCATATAATCTTCCGCTTCTTCTTCTTTTTCTGTTTCTTTTGTTGCTGATACGCTTAGCAAGTGGTCTTCTAAAGTGACTTCAAAATCAGATTTTTTAAAACCTGGCGCAGCAAATTCAACTTCAAAAGTCTCGTCCAATTCTTTGATATTCATAGCTGGCATTAAAGAATCTTCTTCAAAAAAGCTATCGTTTAATAAGAAATCATCTGAACTAAAAAAGTCTTTTAGTTGATTATTATTCCAAGGAAATAATCGGTTTCGATTGTTAAATTTAATAAGTGACATAATGGTAAATTTTGAAATTAAACTTCATTTATATCCGAAATTTACTAACTCATCATATTTTTTGAAATGATATTAATCAGTTTATAGCTAAATGATTAACGTCTCCTTATCAGAAAGTTTTGGCACTTTTACATGCCATTTTTTTGTTGTCTCTAATTTTACTCTAAAAGCATTGAGAGCTGAAGCTTCCCCATGAATTAAATAAACTTGTTCTGGAACATTTTTTATGTTCTCTAACCATTCTAAAAGTTCTTTTTGGTCTGCATGAGCCGATAAGCTTTCGATATGATGTATTTTTGCTTTTATTGGATAATACTTTCCGAATAGCTTTATCTCGTGAGCTCCATCTAATAGTTGCCGACCTCGAGTACCTTCTGCCTGATAACCCACTAACAAAACCGTGGTTGATGCCTGATCTATGAGCTGCTGCAGATAGGTTAAAACTCGCCCACCAGTTACCATCCCACTACCGGCTATAACTACTTTAGGTCTATGATTATCTATTGTTTCCCAAGTTTCCCTGTATGAACTTACAATATTGACGTGTTGGCACATGGCATGATACTCAGAAGACGATAATTTGTGCCAGTTTGGAAATCTCTTGAATACATCTAAGACATTATTTCCCATTGGACTATCTATAAAAATTGGAATATTAGCGATTTTATGTGCCTTGTATAGTTTCCAGAGTACATACATTAAGGTTTGAAGCCTCTCTACTGCAAAACTTGGTATAATTAAATTACCTTTTTTATGAATAGTTTGCTTAATGAGTTCAGTAAGCACAGTCTCTACATCCTGTTCAGGATGATTTTTATTGCCATAAGTGCTTTCTATAAACAAATAATCTGCCCATTTTGGCTTTTTAGGATTATCTAATAAATAATCATTATTTCGGCCCACGTCGCCAGAAAAAACAAGACGTTTTCCGTTAATATCAATTTCAATAAAAGTTGAACCTATAATATGTCCGTTGTATTGAAATCTTACTAAAACATGCTCTGATAAAGGTAGCCATTTGTCGGGTTGCACAACTTCGAAATGCGTTATTACTGTTTCGGCCTCAATTATAGTGTAAAACGGTAACGCAGGATTATGTTTTGTGTATTTTTCTTTATTAGCCTTTTTGGCCTCTTCTTCATGAATTTTTGCACTATCCAGTAATATGATTTGTGCAATTGCTAACGTTGGCGCTGTACCATATATCTTGCCTTTAAAACCTTGTTTTAATAATCTTGGTAAATAACCCACATGGTCTAAATGCCCATGAGTTAATACAACAGCATGTATACGAGATACATCGACGGGCAAATCTACCCAGTTTAACTCCCGCAACTCTTTTAACCCTTGAAACATACCACAGTCTACAAGAATATGACATTCAGATGTTTCAATCAAAAATTTAGAACCAGTTACTGTCCCGGCACCTCCTAAAAAATTTATTTTTATTGTTGGTTCCATCTGTTTTTATTAACTAGCTACAAAGCATCTTTATCTCATTTAGAATTTTTTCTTTTCGCTCTTCAGAAACTCCAAGGTGGTCTAGATAAAAAACATCACCAATGAGTTGACGGCATAACACCACATCGCGACTTAATAAAAATTGTTTTTCTCGATTAGTGAGTAAAGTAGATACAGTTATAGGGTATAAACCTAATGTATCAATGCGATCTCTTAAACTTTCGCCTTCAGGATAATCCCAACTCAGCAAATACAAACCGGAGCAACGCCCATATTCTAAAGCATCTTCCGTGAAACGAGTATTAGTGACTACCCAACCTTGGTTGAGTTTTGTACCGTTTTTAAATGAACCATTCCAATGTGTTTTTACATCCTGAAATCTTGAATTTATATAGAGCGGCACCTTAACATTACATTTAAGACCTTGCTCACCATGAAACTTACATTCAATTACTGTGGTTTCATTACCTTTATGTGCCACAACATCAATTTCATGAGAAACACACTTTCCATGTAACACCTCGCCTACTTCAGCTTCGTAGCCAGAATATTCTAACAATGCTTTTATAAATCTTTCGAACGGAAAACCAGTTGGTCCAAGCTCGTATATGGCTTTTTTTAATTTATATTTTGACGCCATGTAACTCTTCTTTTTTTTAAGAATAGCATACGCTCTATTATAAATTTCTTTAGTAGAAATACCCTGATAAAGCTCCTCCCCAACTTTATCTATAATTGCATCTATAGTTTCTTTATCTGCACCTATTCGCTTTAATGAACTGCGAAGTTTATTTAAAGAAAATTTGACTTTTTTACCACTAGATTTAATGATATTGATATTGTTTTCCTCCATGATTTAGGATATCGAAGATTAGATTTACTTGGAATAAAAATCTTTTACATATGCCTTTAATTGGTTGTCTGTCATTTTATCTAACTTAATAACATCTTGAATTTTTTCTCCTAATTGTTTGTAGTCTTCCCTCAAAACCTTTGCAAACTGTTGTCCCATTTGAGAAGGCCCGATGATAATTAGATTTTTAGTATCCTTTAATTTCGAAGTGATTGCCTTAAAAAAATACTTTGTTTTTAACTTTTGGCGCTCTAATACTTTTCTATCTTTTAAAATTTCTAAAGCACCTTGGCGTTCCTCCTTTTGGAATTTATCTTCATCTGCTTCCGCTGCTATGGTCTGTAAATCTACTCTATCTTCTAATAGGCTTATTATATGGGCCTTTTCCTTATCTATCCAAATACCTTTATTTATCATGATTATTGTTTTTTAGTTTTTA
Organism: Winogradskyella sp.; assembly: GCF_013042245.1. Lineage (GTDB taxonomy): Bacteria > Bacteroidota > Bacteroidia > Flavobacteriales > Flavobacteriaceae > Winogradskyella. The sequence goes on from NZ_JABDQL010000084.1 coordinate 18,882, forward strand.
AGATCGTGCATTACCAATATCGGTACCTTAGCACCATTACCAATTTCTTTGACCAAAGCTTGATTTAGAATACTTCCGAAAAAGAGGTGTTTTTTGTTTATAAAAGCTATCATATCACTTTCTCTACTTTCAACAAAACAAGTTATTCCTGCTGTTACAGAGATATTACTAAGCTCTCTAAAATTGTAATTTATATCACTAAAATCCTCTTCTAATAATGCTTTATTTTTTAATTGACTCTCACCCAATTGACCTTCATCAATATATAAAACCTGTATGGTTGCATGAGTTTTTATAGCAATGTCTATAAGGTGATTTAGCTCTCTTCGCTTAAAAGGAATTTTATAATCAGTAGGAAAAACAATTTCTTTAGGCATAACGAGACTCGCTCTTTCTGGCACAACAATGACAGGACAATGGCGTACTTTCTCCATCACATTTACAGCCGTACTACCATAAATTGTGGTTCGGGAAGCTGTTTCGCCCTTTGTACCCATAACTATGATATCTATATCCTTTTCGTCTACTATATTATTTATAGCTTCGACAGCGTTGTTAAATGTCGAAATTGTTGTAAAATGATGATTAGTCTGCGTCTCAATTTTTATGATGAGCATGTCTAACATCTTATTCAACCCAGCTTCCGACTTTTCTTTGGCCTGTTCGTAAAGACCGCTTCCAGGTTCCATATTCATCAAGCTTTTTATAACGTTTCCCGTGGCTGAAAATACATTTAAAAGAAAAAAGTCACAGTCATCGGATCTATAAAGTTCCAAAGCATAGTTAATAGCATGCCATGAATTTTTTGAGAAATCTGTCGGTAGTAATATCTTCCGTTTCATTTGTCTATTTTATTATTATATGAGGTCAAATAGAATATCCACAATAATCATTCTAACAAGTGATTATATTTTGAGTCGTGGATGTTTCATGTGTCTATTTTTATTGTTTTACTTCATTCTAGATTATTAAAGGTTTTAATCTTCTTGCGATGGTATTACCAAAAATGGTATTATAGGATGAAACCCTATTTTTTTAATAACTGGCTCGTTCATGATTTTTTCTATGAGACTACGCTTATAGTAAACCATGACTAAAATATTAATACCTAAATCTCTAATGAATTCATTAATTTCAAAGGCTTTTGTACTGTAATCTGGTAGCCAATGAAAACTAAGTTTAAAGTTTGCTAATTGGTCTTTTAAATAGTTATAATTACGCTCTTGCTCAGGACTTAACTCTTCTTCTTCATTAATATGTAAAACCCTAATTTTTGAGTCATGTACTTCTGCTATGGCTTTTAAAACTTCTAAATTTTCTTGGCTATTACGTCTTTTAAAATCTGTAGGAAATGTTATCTGTTTTGGTGTCACATAATCATGCTCATCTGGCACAATAAGAATTGGACAATTCTTTATTTTTTTAATAACTCTAACCGTGTTGCTTCCAAAAAAGATTTCCTTAGCACCTGTGGCGCCTTTTGTACCCATAACCACTAAGTCAATTTTGCTTTGTTTTACTTCAAACTCAATGGCATCATATAAATCTAGAGTACTCAGAACATTTTTAAACTCGTGATTAGCATTAGCATCTGCCGCTTCCATTTGTTCTTTTATTTCATTAAGCTCTTTAAGAGCGTTAACTTTCATTGCCTTTAATAAGCGATTTGAAAAATTTGACATTGTAGATACCTTCATCGCTGTAGAATGTAATAGATAAAACATACATTCTTCATCTTTAAAAAGCTTAAGTACATATACAATTGCACTCCAAGAGTTATCGGAGAAATCAGTAGGTAAAAGGATTCGACGTTTCATGGCTTAAATATTTACTGTTGTGATGGAATTACTAAAAGTGGAACATGGAGATGAAAACCTATTTGTTTTAGTGTTGATTTGAAAAATAAGTTTTCAAAAAAAGAATGTTTATTATTAATCATTACTAACAAATTAATTTTAGTTTTCATTTGAAATTTATCTATAGCATCGCTTACTTTTTCATTTGCAACATCATGAAATAGTGGTTTCACTTTTTTGAAATAATCCATTAGAATACTTTTATTTTCATGCTGAATATCTGAAAGCTCATAGCCATAGGACACATGCAAAATATTTAATCTACTTTTAAAAGCATTAACAATATTTAAAATAGGCTTGAGATGCCTATCTTTAAAATGCACTTCATAATCTGAAGGGAATAGAACTTCTGTAGGGTATTCAAAATCAAAATGCTCTGGTATTGCAAGCACAGGGCATTTTAGACTTTTAAATACATGTACGGTATTAGAGCCAAACAAAATTTCCTTAGCGCCTGTGGCTCCTTTTGTGCCCATTACCACATAATCTATTTTGTTTTTTTCGGTAAAATCTTTAATCTCAGAAATAAGCGTGTTAAATACATTCTTAGTCTCAAAACTGTGCTTGGGGTTATTAAACTGTTCTTTTATCCTCTCCATCAAAGTATTCATCTTTGTTTCGCTCGTTTCTTTAATGGCATCTAGTAAACCATATTGTGCAGGTCCAATAGGCACATATTCTACTTGATAAACAATTGGCGTATACGTATGTAGAATATGAAATGTGCACATCTCATCTTTAAATAATTTTAAAGCGTAAACAATAGCATTCCATGCGTTGTCTGAAAAATCGGTAGGGAGTAATATAGTTTTCATATTATTGAAATTTTAAATGTCTCTTCTAATATTTTGTAGTGCTAAAAATGGAATGTTTGTATGCAAGCATATATCATCTACTTTGGATCTAAACAGCATATCCTCCAAAAAGGAATGACGCGTATTGACCATGACTAAAAGGTCTGTCTCATTTTCTGAAGCATAGTTGGTTATTGCTTTTGAAACATTCTTACTTTCTATATGTTTATAATTTACTTTTATATTTTGCATGCCTTCTTCCAAAAACAGTTTGTTGTCTTTTTGTCTTCTAGATAAATTTTTGTTTTTAGAAATATAAAGCACATCAACAACCGCTCTAAATGGTGCCAACATTGTACTTAACAATTTGATTTCTCTTCTCTTATAAGGAATTAAATAATTGGTAGGAAAAACCACGTGCTTTGGTTGTTCATAACCATAAAATCTTGGTATCACCAAAACAGGACAAGACACATATTTTAATACCTGAAGCGTATTACTACCAAACACATAGGTCTGGGCATAACCTTCACCCTTTGTTCCCATTACAATTAAGTCAATATCCTTGCCTATGACTAGCTTATCAACCTCGTCTATTAAAGAATTATAAGCAGGTATTGTGTGGTATTTAAACCTTGAATGTGGTGCAATAGTTTTTACCTCATCAAGTAATAATTCTAATTTTAATTCAGATTTATTTTTGGTCATTTCTACAACTTCATCAAAAGGCTCTTCATCTAAAAGTTCATCACTGTTGTAAACATCGTCTTCGTAGGCATTTAGAAAATAAAATTCTGTTTTCTCATACTTAAATAACTCAAGTGCAAATCGTACAGCATTCATTGCATTATCAGAAAAATCGGTAGGAATCAATATATTTTTCATAGTCTTAAGGTTTAAACGTTTATAAAGCTATATCTAAATAGAAATTAATACAATGATATATATCAGGCAAATCGTCAAGCGATGGAAGATTTACTTTGAAAACAAGCTATTAAGTACAGGAATTAAAGGATCTTCTAGTGATTATCTAAGATTGTGGTTTGTATAAATAGAAAGCCAGATTTAAAAATCTGGCTTTCTAGCTAATCTATAGCAAAATATATTAAGGCTTCCCCCATCCTAAATACATTACAAATTTATTAATCACATACTTAATATAAACTGATTAAGATCAGTTAACAATTAATATGGTATAATTTGATAGACAACATTCAACAAAAACAGTCCTAAAAAAAATAAAAGTGTATATGTGACCTGTACAAACTTTACATTAGTAATCTGAAGCCAGCTCACGGTATTTTTAGGAAAAATGAATAATGCCAGACCTATAATTAAAGAAAACCAACCAATTAATGTGATTAATAATCTATAGTCTGGCTCCCAAATATTATGAAAAATAATATTGATTAAACCCACAATTATTGCAATCAAAGAACTTAAGATTAGAAATTTTTCGTCTTTGAGGTCATCAAAAATTTGTTTTATTCGTTTAGGATTTAAGCTAAGTATTAAAAAGAAAATGATGAGATACCATCCCCAAAATTTGGCAAAAATTATTGAAGTTTCCATAATTACGCATTTATTTTTTCATGAAGTACCAAAAACGGTATATCCGTATGATAGGTTATATTTTCTACTCTTGTATGAAATAAAATTTGCTGAAAATAATTAAGATTTTTTGCGACCATAGCAATCATATCTATACCTCTACTTTCGGTAAAACATTGAATTGCATTTTCTAACTTTTTATTAGTTAAAAAATAGAACTCATGGTCATAGTCCATAAAAAAATCTTCTAAAAGGTCTTTGTTTTTGTTCTGCTCATAGTTGAGTTCTGCTTTCTTTTTATTGACATATAAAAAGCTAAGCTTAGCCTCATGGGTTTTAATTATATTGAGAAGGGGTGTTAGCGTATTAAAATTATTAAACGAGGAAAAATCTGTAGGAAAGGCAACCTCTTCAATGTCTTTATAGCTACTATTCTCTGGAACAACAAGAGTGGTACATTTTACTTTAACCACTACGTCACCAGCATAGCTTCCTATAATAATTTTCTTAAGCCCTGATGCACCTTTGGTACCCATGACTATTAAATCTATACGTTTTTCTTCTATTTGTTTTCTTATACAATCTATAAAAAATCCATATTCTACTACAGTATAAAACTTATGCAAACTGTTATTAGAAATTTGTGAAATACGCTTTAATATACTCAACAACTTGATCCTTGAAGGTTTTATATATATTTCTTCAATTACATTTTCTGAAGCTATGTAAGCAGAGTCATTTAATATATGTTGACTTACAGTGTTAACGTGAAGCAAATAAAATACGCATTCTTCATTTTTTAAAAATGCGAGAGCATACTTTATGGCATTCCATGAGTTTTCCGAAAAATCGGTTGGCAAGAGAACACTCTTCATAACTTTTAATTTAGTACTCTAAGTTAGAGTCTAAGTTAAAATTATAAAATGATAAGAATCATTTATACGAAAAAGATGCGATAAATTAATTAATCTCTTTTAATCGCTCTAAATCTAGGACTACAATATTTCTTCCTTCAGATTTGATTAAACCTTCTTTTTTAAAATTAGTCAACGTTCGTATAAAGGTTTCTGTGGCAACCCCAGCCACACTAGCCAAATCGTTCCTCGAAATTTTGATAGGATCTTCTGGCTTACGATTTATCTTTTCTGCAAATTGAATAATAGTCTTAGCTGTTTTTTTATTGACTGAGCTGTAGGCCATTTCTAAGAGTTGGTCTTTTATATTAGACAAATCATCAGTTAGTAAATCTATTAAGGCAATTGCAACTTTATGATTTTCATTGAGTACTTTTGAAAGTTGCACAATAGAAATACCCCTAAGAGTCGTATCTTTTATTGCTGTTGCGGTCTCTTTGTGTGTAATGGTATTTGTAAAAGACGTGTAGCCAAACAAATCATCTTCTTTATACAAGCTTGTAGTCAACTCTTTGCCATATTCGTCTAGTTTATGGCACTTAACAGCTCCTTTAGCAATTAAATAAATGAGATTAGAGTGATCACCATCATTATATATTATTTCATCTTTATTAAAATTAAACTCAGCCCCATTATTATCAAGAAAATTTTTTAAATCATTAAGAGAACGTAATTCATCTTCATTAATAACATCATTACTAACTTTTCTTCTTTCTTTTAATATGGCTGCTTTTGCAAGTCTACTTTTAATGGCACTTACTAATTCATCTTCTGTAAAAGGTTTGGTAATGTAATCATCTGCTCCCATATTCATCCCTTTCCGTACATCCTTGTGGTCGGTCTTTGCAGAAAGAAATATAAATGGAATATGTTTGGTCTGTACATTACTCGAAAGTTGTTCCAATACTTCATAACCATCCATTTCTGGCATCATTATATCACAGATAATAATATCTGGTGAGTTTTTTATCGCTTTTTCCAAACCTTTTTTTCCGTTGGTTGCGTCAACTACCTTATAATCCAAAAGTTCTAATAACTCTGCCGTGTTATCTCTTAATACAATGTCATCTTCTATGAGTAATATTTTAGTCATGGTGATACGTTGGTATGGTTAAAATTACTGTAGTCCCTTTATGCTCTTCGCTAGATAATAAAATTTTACCCCCTAAATTTTCTGCGTGTGTTTTAGAAATATTAAGACCTATACCAGTTCCTTGCATGTTAAGTACATTTTCGGCTCTAAAATAACGGTCAAAAATGTTTGCTAAGTCTTTTTTTGGTACACCAATACCATAATCTTTTACTTTGATATGTGTAAAATTTTTATCTTGAGATATATGGATGTCTATTTCAGAATTTTCATTAGAATATTTTATAGCATTCTGTACAATATTTGCCAAAATTAGTTGCACAACCCTCTCATTTTGATACATTTCCATATCATCAATATTTTCTGGATAATTAATATGTTGCCCTTCTTTAAGAGACATATTAGCGTTGTAAATAACTTCATTAATAACCTTACTCAGTCTAAAGTTGTTAAACTTATAATTTACTACACCAGAGTCTAATGCATCTATCGATAAAAAATCATTAAGAATATTATTTAGATAATTCACTTTATCTTTTATAATATCTATATGTCGGTTACGTTTATCTTGCTCGTCTGTTTTTTTATACTTTTCAAGAAGCATGGTTGACGTCGATATACCGCTTAAAGGTGTTTTAAACTCATGTGAAACCAAAGATAAAAACTTGGTTTTAAGCTCATTGATTTCTTTTTCTTTGCGCAATGCTACCTCCAGTTGCTCCGTACGCTCTATTACTTTTTTTTCTAAGGTATTTAAATAATTTTTATGCTCAGTAATATCTACAATTATAGCTACAAAAACAGGTCTTTGATTTAGCTTAGAAAGTTGAAGATACACATTTACAGGATAAGTTGTACCATCTTTTCGTTTTTGTTGTATTTCAAATTCTACACGCTCTATTTTCTTTTCAAGAAGTGGTTGGATATAGTTTAATCTAAAACTACTATCATCTATGCCGTCTTTTAATTCTAAAGGCGTCATCGATTTAAGCTCTTCAATAGTATAGCCAATGTTTTCCAAAGCACCTCTGTTAGCAGATACAAATTTTAAATTCTCAGCATCAAAGACATAAATTTCATTTAATGACTCGTTAAAAATAGTTGCCAAGTGGTTACGTTCTTCTTCTGCTCTCACGCGCTCTGTAACATCATTTTGTATTCCTATAAAATTAGTAACCACACCTCTTCTATTGGTAATTGGTGTAATGTACAAATCGTTCCAAAATAGCGTACCATCTTTTTTATAATTACGCATGGTAACTAAGCAACTTTCTCCTGCTTTTATAGCCTTCCGTATTTTAACTATTTCTTCTTGTTCTCTATCATTAGCTTGTAAAAAGCTACAATTCTTATTCAGTGCATCTTCTTTTGAGTATCCTGTTAATTTTTCAAACGCTGGGTTGACGTAAATAACTGGATTATCTGGCTTTTGAGCATCTGTAATTAAAATACCATTAGTTGCAGACTCCAATGCTTTATTGCGCAGCATAAAATCATACTCGTTTTCCTTTTGTTTTGAGACATCTCTTACTAAGGCCATAACATAAGTCTTGTCATAGACTATAAAAGGATTGAGTTCTACTTCGACCAAAATAATATCACCAGACTTTTTAAGACCATAAACATCTGTTGTCTTGGCCATCTTACGGTGCTCATAAGCCTTGATGAGGCTCTTAACATAAGCTTTATACTTTTTATGGTAATTGGACGGAATAAGAAGGTCTAGATGTTTATCTTTTATCTCTTCCTTACTATAACCAAAAACAGTTTCCGCAGCACCGTTAATCTCCATTATATTCTGATTTTCATCAACAATAATAACAGCCTGTGATACAGTTTCAAGAAGAATATTAAATATTTGTTGATCTTGACCTATCATAAGAAAGCATACTTGTTAAACCTCCTTAAAGATAAGGAATTTACGTCGAATATTTTATGATAATGACCATTATCATTCTTTGTTTTTATTAAAAAAATTAAATTGGTACACTATAAGTATTTTCATAATGACAATAGATTTATCTCATAAAATAGGAATGATATTTTATGCCATTGCTAAAGCCGATGGTAAACTCACTTATGAAGAATATTGTCGTTTTATTGACGACACAGAAAAGAATTGGAAAGACTTAAGTTATATTAACTACAATAATATAAAAACTACATTTAACGATTTGCAAGCCCAAAATGCAGATTCTAACAAATGTTACAATGATTTTATCTACTTTTTAAGAAACAATCCAGAAATATTTACAAAAGATCTAAAACGCTTAATTTTAAAAACTGCCAATAAAATTGCACACTCTTTTGCTGGTATTAATAAATCTGAACTTATTTTACTCGCAAAACTTAATCTAGAATTTAAAAAGCACTAAAGAGATGAAAAGTAGTTTTAATTCAATTATAAATTCAGAAACACCTGTTTTAGTCGATTTCTATGCCGATTGGTGTGGTCCATGCAAAACGCTAGCACCTATATTAAAAGATGTAAAAGCAGAACTAGGAGAACAAATTAAAATTATAAAAATAGATGTTGACAAAAATCAATCTATTGCTGGTAAATTTCAAGTTAGAGGTGTACCAACCATGATTCTTTTTAAAAATGGCACTCAACTTTGGCGACAGTCTGGTGTATTACAAAAACAAGATATCGTTGCAGTTATAAAACAAAACTTCTAATATTCCTAGCTATATTGACCAAAATCATTTTGTAAGCTCTTACTTGGTAGTACATTTATAATCAATTTATAAAACGTTATATCATGAAAAAACTAGCAATCATATTGGTATTTATTTTTATTACGCCTTTATTTATTAACAGCCAAGAATTAGATGGTATTAATTTTATTTCTCCTTACAATGATGGTGTTGCAGCTGTCAAGAAAGCTAATAAATGGGGATTTATAAATACCGATGGCAAATTGGTAGTTAATTATAGAGATGATTTAGTTTTAAGTAACTCAGATGGTAAAACCTACCCTATTTTTAACTCTGGAAGATGCCTAATATATAAAGAAAAAGAAGGTATATCCTATTTTGGTTATATTGATAAAAATGGAAATACAATTTTAAAACCTCAATATCTTAACGCCTCAAATTTTAAAAATGATTTAGCCATCGTAATAGAGCTTCACAAAAATATTCTGGGTAAAAATGATATTCTAGATAAAAAAATGATTGATTACTCTTATACCGAAATAGCAATCAATCCTAGCGGCAAGATTATTCATTTTCTTTCAGAAAAACCAACTCATATAAAACTCTCAAAAGAATTTGTAAAATCACCTCCAGAGATTAAATCAAAATTTATTTCTGAAAAACTCATAGCCTTTAAAAACAAGGACAAAACTTGGTCTATTAAAAATTTATAAATACATTATAGAATTATAAAAACCTCGTATAACAACCCCTAAGAATTTAAAAAACACCTGGGTTCTAATAATTATATAAAAATGATTGTAATATGATAATCCATGATTTTTCCTGCGAAAATTCCATTTTAAATCAGTTTATTTCAGAATTAAGAGATGTTTCCATCCAAAAAGACAAGATGCGTTTTAGAAGAAACATAGAACGTGTTGGAGAAATTTTGAGTTATGAATTAAGTAAAACTCTGGACCACAAAAAAAAGTAGTACATACACCTTTTGGTGATAAAGAGATGCAACTTACACAAAATGAATTAGTCCTTTGCTCTGTATTAAGAGCTGGTTTACCCTTGCACCAAGGGCTATTGAATTATTTTGATGCAGCAGATAATGCTTTTATATCAGCATACAGGCATCACCGAGATAATAAAGATACCTTTGAAGTTATTGTGAAATATTTTGCAGCACCGTCATTAACTGACAAAACATTGATACTTATAGATCCTATGTTAGCGACTGGCAAAACTTTGGAAAATGTACTTAATGTACTTAAAAATCATGGTACTCCAAAACAAATCCATATCGTTTCTGTGATTGCTTCAAAATCTGGAGTGGATTATGTTAAAACTGTCTTTCCTAAAAACACTCATCTTTGGATTGCAACCATTGATAATAAACTAAGCAGTAAAGGCTACATACAACCTGGCCTTGGTGATGCTGGCGATTTAGCTTTTGGACCAAAGCTTTAAGCAAAAAATCTTATTTTTTTACAGCTTTATTCAAACAAAAAAACAGGAAGCCGAAACTTCCTGTCTTTTCAAAGTGTTTAATTTTATAACCTAACTTTCATAGCAGTTTAAAGACTTCTTTATCTCTTAAGAAAAACTGAAAGTATTTACAGCTAAATTATAGCTTCAAACGCTTCTAGCAAGCTTTGTACCTTGCGATACAAAACCTGTGTTTTATAAGAAACAGGAAGCCGAAACTTCCTGTTTCCTCAAAGCATTCAATTTTATAACCTAACCATCAATAATTTTCTATAAATCTTTATCTCTAAAGAACTACCGAGAATTACCTATTTAGCCAAACCATAGCTTCAAACACTTTAATAATCTGAAAGCTTTCACTTACAGATTTATATTTTAAATTTCAATAAAGAAAAGAACGATTTTTATTTTTATAATAGTACTAAATTACAAACAAAGACAAGTGTCTAAAATGACGAAGATCAGTTTTTGAGATTTTTTTTAAATAAATGTCAAAAAAACCTTTTCACTTTATAATAAAATCGTGCTGTTGAATTACTTTTTCAATTATAATGGCTATATTCTAATATATGACTGAATTAGTACTTGTTCTCCATAATTCCCAAGCGGATTGCCCTGTAATGGCATATAATGCAAACTCCTTTAGGCGTTGATTATTATTCTTAATCCGCTCAAG
>NZ_JABDQL010000085.1 GCF_013042245.1 Winogradskyella sp.
AAATAATCTTGTTGAAATCGACTATTAAGATACTGAAAATCAATAACTTAAACAAGTTTAAGACGTTGTTTTTCAATGAATTAAGCTTGTTTTTTTATCTATTTACCAACCCTTGATTCGCATTAATTCTAAACAAAAACAACATGAAACAATGGTATCATTCTAATGCGACTATAAATACACGGCTAGGTAGCGAAATTAACAAGAGTAAAAAATCCAATACAGCTCTTTCGGCTCAATATGGAGTTTCAGTAAAAACCATAGAAAAATGGAAAAAACGAGATCTATTTGAAGATAAAAGTTCCAAGCCCGATAGGATTAAATATGCTTTGAGTGATTTAGAGCATTTAATTGCCATAAACCTTAGAGCGATAACTTGGTGGTCTTTAGATGAAATTCCCGTAGCGATAAACCCTAACGAACCGGAAAAAATTAGAAGTGCTGTTTACAGAACCTTTCTCAGAGAAGGTATCTATAGGGTTCCTGAAAAGGAAAAAGAAAAACGAAAAAGTTTAAAGCGTATGATCCCAGTTACCTCCATATTGATGTAACCTATTTACCAAAAATAGAGGTCTTAAGTATTATCTTTTTGTTGCTATAGATAGAGCCACAAGAACACTCTATTATCAAGTATATGATGCAAAGTCTGGTACTAGTACCAAAGATTTCTTAGAAAAATGTATCGAGTTTTTTACTGTTTATATTACCCACGCCTTTACTGACAACGGACTGGAGTTTACCAACCGATTACTAAAATCTAAAAAAGGTGAACCCTATAAAAAACCTAGTAAATTTGATAAAGTTTGCACAAAAATTAATATTGACCATAGGTGCACAAAACCATTTACACCTAAAACTAATGTAATGGTAGAAAAGGCGAATGACAATATTAAGCAAAAAACAATCAAAAAAAACAACTACAATTCTTTAAAGCAAATGAAACAAGACCTTATGTACTTTCTTGTCAATTACAACCTACACAGAAGGCTTGGAAGCCTTAGAAGAGAGCTTAAAGTCAAAACTCCTTTTGATGCTGTGGTAAAATGGTATGAATAAAATCCGACTATTTTTAAAGAAGAACCAGAAAATTTTTAACAAAAAATCCTACATTTGAAGTCTAAGAGTAAACAGGGTAAAAGGGAACAACCTTGTGAAACTTAACATCTACTAATTCTAATAATTGCATGAGTGCTACTCTAACTATCATTATTCCTGTTTATAATGAAGAAGACAACCTGCTTCGGGTTGAACAGGAATTATCCGATTTTATAAACATTGCTTCGGTACCAACATCAGTTTTATTAGTCAATGATGGCTCTGTAGATAAAAGTCAAAGCATGATTGAAACTATATGTGCCCGTCAGAATGGATTTGAGTTTATATCTTTTAAAGAAAATAGAGGGTTAAGTGCTGCCATAAAAGCTGGCTTTGACACAGTAAGTAGCCCATTGGTAGGTTATATAGATTCTGATTTACAAACGTCTCCGGAAGATTTTAATTTACTTTTAGAATATACAAATCAATACCATTTAGTCACTGGAGTTCGAGTAAACAGAAAAGATTCTTTTGTAAAAAACATGTCATCAACAATGGCTAATGGAATTCGTCGTGCTTTTACAAAAGATAGTATGGATGATACGGGATGTCCTCTAAAAATAATTCATACGGATTATGCCAAGCGTATACCAATGTTTAGAGGATTACATCGCTTTTTACCCGCAATGATACTTTTGCAAAATGGATTAATTAAACAAGTACCTGTACAACATTTTCCTCGTATTGCAGGTACTGCAAAATATGGATTATGGAATCGCTTACTTGGTCCATTAATGGACTGTTTTGCTTATTTATGGATGAAAAAAAAATACATTAATTACCAGATTGAAAAAACTAGTCAAAAACATTAAAATTTGAAAGATTGGCTTATTTATAGTATTGGATTTATTGCTCAGCTATTATTTTCATCGCGACTTATTGTACAATGGATTACTTCTGAAAAAAAGGGAAAGGTTATTACGCCAACTTTGTTTTGGACACTGAGTTTAATAGCATCTTTTCTTTTATTTATTTACGGATATCTACGTTTGGATTTTGCTATTATGTTTGGTCAAAGTTTAACATATTTTATTTACATCCGTAACTTACAATTACAAGGGCAATGGCAAAAATTTCCGAGAATGATACAATACCTTCTCAACTTTACGCCAGTATTAATTGTAATTTTTTATTACAACAATAATGAAATTGACTTAGAATTATTATTTAATAACGAAGCAATACCACTATGGTTATTGGTGTTAGGGATAGTAGCGCAACTCATTTTTACATTGCGGTTTGTATATCAATGGTTATATTCTGAAAAACAGAAGGAATCTTCTTTACCGATGGGGTTTTGGCTTTTGAGTTTAATTGGTGCTGTTTTAATTTTAAGTTATGCTATTATAAGAAAAGACCCTGTATTATTTGCGGGACATTTATTTGGGCTTATAATTTATACTAGAAATGCTTATTTAATAAGAAAAACAAATGATTAAAACCATTGAAAAACATCCAGTTTTGAGTCTATTACTATTTATTATATTAATGTTTGGCTTTACAATTGATGCTATTCCTGTGAGTATAATGGAAGGACGAAATTTTATTTCAGCTCGAGAAATGCTAACTGATAATAATTGGATATTAACAACAATAAATGGAGAGCCACGATACCAAAAACCTCCATTACCAACATGGATTACAGCTGTTTTTGGCTATATGTTTGGAATTAAAAACGTACTTGCCCTAAGACTTCCAGCACTATTAATGATTGCTGTTACAGGAATAACCACATATTTTTTATCACTACAATTAACTCATGATAAAATTCAAAGCCTTATCAGTGGCTTTCTAGTCATGACCTCTTTTTACGTTATTGGAATTACCATTGAGGGTCCATGGGATATTTATGCCCATGGATTTATACTCGTTGCACTTTATCAGTTATTGATATTGTTAGAAAATAAATGTATTCAACTAGTCAAAGGGTTAGTTATTATAGCCTTTATTGGAGCATCGGTATTATCAAAAGGACCTGTTTCTCTTTATGTCTTATTGCTTTCTTTTTGTATTGCTTATGGCTTTTCATTTAAGTACATGTCTAAATATAAGTTCCTTTATTTAAAAGCCTTTCTTCTCTTGATAGCAGGTATTGGTATTGGTGCTATTTGGTATTTGTATGTAAGACAAGCTGACCCTGAGGCTTTTAATAAAATTACTAGTAAAGAAACTAGTAATTGGAGTAGCTATAATGTACGCCCATTTTATTACTACTGGAGCTTTTTTATACAAAGTGGTATATGGGTGATTTTTGCTTTTGTAAGTTTGCTTTATCCTTATCTAAAATCAAAAATTATTCATAAAAAAGCTTATAAATTTACTTTTTTATGGACCATAACTGGGGTAATATTGCTATCGTTAATTCCAGAAAAAAAATCGCGTTACTTAATGCCTGTACTTATTCCGCTAGCTATAAACATGGGGTTTTATGTGAATTACTTAATAAAAGAATTCAAAAATTTAACTTCAAAAAAAGAAATTTTTCCTGTATACTTACAATTTGGTTTAATAGCGGTAATAGCTATTTTATATCCTTTTTCAGGATTTATTTTAAAGCCCTATTTATCTGGAATAGTTTTAGTACGTTTTCTAATTGCTTCAGTTTTGATGATTACCATCGGTTATTTAATATTGAAGCATCTAAAAACTAAACATATTAAAAATTCATTTTATCTCACATTGACTTTTATGCTTTGTGTAGGAATTTTTATTATACCCTTGGTAAAACTTCAAAAACAGTCAGATTACAAAGGTTTGGAAAGTTTTAATCCAAGTAATACTGCCCTTTATTCAATAAATACTTTGGCTCCAGAAGTAATTTACAATTATGGCAAAAAAATACCAAGTTTAGGTACTTCTGAAGATTTTATAATACCTTCTGATACGACATTTTATTTATTGACCAGTAAAAGTACTTTAGAAAACAGCTATTTAAAATCACTTAATAGTCAATTTATAGGTAAGTATGATTTAAATACGGCTGAAAAAGATAAGAGGGGTTATAAAAACAGGTTGGTCAATTATCTCTTTAAGATTTCAAAATAGTTAACCTCTTAGATAACCAATCAAATAATTTATAAAACCCAAATCCTGAAAGGGCTCCAAAAGCCATTCCGCATATAATGTCTAACGGAAAATGTACTCCTACATAAATTCTACTGTAGGCAACAGTTGCTGCCCAAAATAAAAGTATAAATATTACATTTTTAAAAAAGGGACGAAGTAATAGTCCTCCAAAAACGGCTGCTGCCATTGAGTTAGAGGCATGACCAGAAAATAAACTTCTATTAGCACTGCAGCGCTCTGCTATAAACCGTATTGAATCCATAATTTCCTCACAAGCACAAGGTCTAAAACGCAAAACAGAGCGTTTTACCACATTGGTCATTTGATCTGTGAACGTAATCATACCAACTATAATCAAAACTATTACCAGTAATTTTTGCCATCCATATTTTTTGTAAACAACAACGAGAAGAAAAACATACAATGGAATGGAACTTAATTTATTGGTAATTATCAACCAGAATCCATCCCAAGTTTCGCTTCCTAAACCATTGAGGTAAACAAAAAGTTGTGTATCGTATTCAAGTAATTGTTCTAGCATTAGTCCTCGTATCTAGAGACTTCTCTATCGTAAAATTCCGTCGCTAAACGAATATAGTTTTCTGTTTCGGTGGCTAGTTCTTTTTCGTCATGTTGGTCAAACTCCTCAAACCATTCCACCTCATCATTTTCAAGATTAATGATGAATCTCGGAAATTCTGTATGAATAATAAAAATAGCCTCTGAATAATCTGTGTTATCCCCTAAAATAAACTTCGGAAGTTTCATGTAATTAGTTTTCGTTTTACAAAATTAACTGTTTTGTTAAATAATGAAACCTAATATACAATAAAATCGCAGCAGCAGATAAACCTGCCAACAAACCAATCCATATCCCTAAGCTAGCAAGGTTTTCTTCCATTCCAAAATAATAACTTACAGGAAATCCAATAGCCCAGTAAGCAATAAAAGTAATTACAGTAGGAATATAAACATCTTGCAATCCACGCAACGCTCCCAAAACAATAACCTGTAAACTATCAGTAATCTGAAAAACAGCAGCTGCCAGTAGTAAAGTTGCAGCAATTGAGACGACTTCTGCCGTATCTATAGCATCTACGGGATTATCTAAATCCACGTAAAGGTTCGGTAACATTTTGTGAAAAACAACAAAAAAGATTGCGAAAATAAAGGCAAATACAAAACCTAATAAAAATATAGATTGTGCGATGCGTTTGAGCTCAGCAAAATCCTTTAAACCCTTTTGGTTTCCTACACGAACCATTGCTGCTACACTTAACCCTGTAGCTACCATAAATGTCATAGAAGATAAATTCAATGCAATTTGATTAGCTGCTTGGGCATTTGCACCTAAAGTCCCGCTTAACCATATTGCAGCTGTAAAAATCCCTACTTCAAAAAACATTTGCATGGCACTTGGCAAGCCAAGGTTGATGATTTTCTTTAGAGCTTGACTCGTCAACTTAAAAAATTGAATTCCTATAACATAGGCTTTAGATTTTTCTCTTTTAGAAAGTAAAAACCATAAATAAAATAACATTACAAAACGTGATACTAAAGTACCGACTGCAGCTCCTACAATTCCCATTTCTGGGAAGCCAAATTTTCCAAATATAAGTACATAGTTAATAGCAATATTAAGTACGTTTGCTAAAATGGTAGCATACATTGGATATTTAGTTAATGACAAACCATCACTAAACTGTTTAAATCCCTGAAAAATTATTAACGGTACTAAAGAAAAAGCGACTAAATCTAGATATGGAATCGCTAAAACAACAACATCTTCTGGTTGCTCCATAATATACATCAAAGGCTTAGCTAACAATAACATTCCAAACAAGACTAAAGACAGTATTGTACATAAAAAAAGTCCGTGTTTAAAGGCAGATTTACCTTTACCAAAATCACCTTCGGCATCAGCTTCAGCAACTAAAGGTGTTATCGCTGTTGAAAAGCCTATACCAATAGACATTGCAATAAAAATAAAGCTATTACCCAATGATACTGCGGCTAACTCGGCCGCGCCTAATTGACCTACCATTACATTGTCTACAAAGCTTACAAATGTGTGACCTAGCATACCCAAAATGACTGGGTAAGCCAATTTTAAGTTATATGAAAATTCTTTGGTATAGTGACTCAAAACCATGGCGCAAAAGTAATGGTTTTGCTATTAGCTTTTTTAAAAAATTTAAAAACGAATTTTGAATGTCCGTAATGAGTAATAATTAAAATTTCAAACTCATTCTGCACATTGAGTACTCCGACTGTGCTCAGCATAAACTAAAGTCGAAATGCCTTGTAAAACAATACTTTAGATTTATCGACTACTCTTCGACTACACTTCGACTACGCTCTGTGACCACGCTCTGTGACCACGCTCGAAATGACAGAGAAATCATTATATTTTCAATTTATGATTAAAAAAGGATAATCAATCTAGTAGTTAAAGTGATTCTTATTTTTTTATAAAATTTAGGTGTTATCCTATCTTCATCTACATACTTTACTTTACCATAAAGCGTATCACCCGAGCTAAGTACAACATAATCATTGTACACTTGTTTTTGCGCAATCAATCTCGTTTGAACTAATATAAAAAGAATGAGCAAGCACCTCATTTACAAAATAGAGTTTAAGTTTTTCTTAGCTTCCTCAAACTCATTAATCATATCTATAACAATTTCGGCAACTGGCTTAATATCGTGAATAAGTCCAGAAATTTGTCCGATTTCTAATTCACCATCTTCCAAATCACCTTCAAACATACCTCTTTTTGCACGTGCACGTCCCAACAATTCTTTCAATTGATCTATACTTGGTCCTGTCTTATACAATTCTTGTACTTCATTATAAAATTTATTCTTCACTAAACGTACTGGTGCTAGTTCTTTTAAAGTAAGTTGTGTATCGCCTTCTTTGGCGTCGACAACCACTTGCTTAAAGGCTTGATGTGCTGATGATTCTTCACTCGCCACAAAACGACTACCAACCTGTACACCATCAGCGCCTAAAACCATAGCCGCTAACATGGCTTTTCCTGTAGCGATTCCTCCCGCAGCAATTAACGGAATATTTAATTGTTCCTTAACCATTGGTATCAAAGTTAAGGTTGTGGTTTCATCTCGTCCATTATGTCCACCTGCCTCAAAACCTTCGGCAACAATGGCATCTACTCCTGAAGCTTCTGCCTTCAATGCAAATTTTACACTACTAACTACATGTACTACTGTAATGCCACGTTCTTGTAACCAACTCGTCCACGTTTTTGGATTTCCAGCAGAGGTAAAAACAATTTTCACACCTTCTTCTACTATGATATCCATTATCTCTTCGATATTTGGATAGAGCATTGGGACATTGACACCAAAGGGTTTATCTGTAGCTGCTTTACATTTTTGAATATGCTCTCGTAACACATTTGGATACATAGAACCTGCACCAATAAGACCTAATATTCCGGAGTTACTTGCAGCAGAAGCTAAGCGCCAACCGCTGTTCCAAATCATTCCAGCTTGGATAATTGGATATTTTATATTAAAAAGTGATGTGATTTTGTTTGGCATAGGTAAGTAAATAGTTTCGTGCTTCGTCTAAGCTAAGCGTGACCTTCGGACTATAAAAATACTAAGAAATAACTCCAGAGCCAATTAACTCTTCGTCTATGTACCAAGCCACAAATTGTCCTTCTGTAATTGCAGATTGTTTATTCTCAAATTCTACATAAAGTCCAGAATCTACTTTATAAAGAGTACCTTTTTCTAAAGGCTGTCTATAACGAATACGCGCATTGACTTCCATAGTTTCGCCATCAGCAAGTGCTAAATCCTCTCTAACCCAATGGAGTTCTTCATTATTGACAAATAATACTGATCGCAACAATCCTGGATGATTTTTTCCTTGACCTGTATAAATCACATTTTCATTAACATCAGTTTCTATGACAAAAAGTGGTTCTTTTGTACCTCCAACGGCTAAACCTTTACGCTGACCTTTGGTGAAGTAATGGGCGCCTTGATGTTTTCCAACGACTCGACCTTGAGAAAGACTGTATTCTGGTTTTGTTGAATGAAAAGCTAATTCACTAGTTTTTGAGTCAAAACATGGTATGGGTTTATGATAGGCGTCTAGGGTGTCAGATATTTCTACAATAACACCTTCTTTTGGTTTTAGCTGTTGCTGTAAAAATTCTGGTAGTCTTACCTTACCTATAAAACACAAACCCTGAGAATCTTTCTTTTCTGCAGTAATTAAATCTTGAGAATTAGCAATACCTCTCACTTCTGGCTTAGTTAACTCACCAATAGGAAACAAAGCCTTTACTAATTGTTGTTGAGACAACTGACATAAAAAATAAGACTGGTCTTTGTTAGTGTCTACACCCGCTAATAGTTGATGAACATCTTTGCCCTCTTTTTGAATCGTTGCCTTGCGACAATAATGCCCTGTAGCAACATAATCGGCTCCAAGTTCTAAAGCTATATCCATAAAAACATCAAACTTAATCTCACGATTACAAAGTACATCTGGGTTTGGTGTACGTCCATTTTCGTATTCCTTGAACATATAATCAACAATACGTTCTTTGTACTGTACACTTAAATCAACAGTCTGAAAAGGAATACCTAATTTATCTGCGACCAGCATGGCGTCATTACTATCTTCCAACCATGGACATTCATCTGAAATAGTTACAGAATCATCGTGCCAGTTTTTCATGAATAGACCAATGACCTCATAACCTTGCTCTTTAAGAACGTATGCGGCTACACTTGAATCTACACCTCCTGAAAGGCCAACTATGACACGCTTATTTTTCATTATTTTTAAGTCTTAAAATTTAGGCAAAATTACAAAGTAAATAATCCTCGGGGCAAGCCCACGAGGCATTAAAATAATTTCAATTGATTATTCTTTTTCAAACTTTTATAATCCTTTTCAACACCTTGTTCCTTAACATAATTTGCTATCAATTTTTCAG
>NZ_JABDQL010000086.1 GCF_013042245.1 Winogradskyella sp.
AAATAATACATGGTGGTGGCTTTCTCGAAACTTAAATTTCGTGAACTAGTCCTATTGTATGTTTAATCACAATAAACTTAAGGCTTGTCATTCACGACAAGCCTTTTTTAATTTTTAAAACCTGGAAAACGATTCAGACGAAAATGAAGAAATTTAAATTAAATACAACTTACAAGAAAATACTTGCAGACCATATAACGCCTGTAAATATCTATTTAAAGTTGCGTGATATTTTTCCGAATAGCTTATTGTTAGAAAACAGTGATTATCGTGCAAACGACAATAGTTTCTCCTACATATGTTGCAACCCGATAGCCTCAATAAAAATCGAAAACGGAAAGATTAACCAGCAGTTTCCTAATGGTACTTCGGAGATTTTAGAGGCAGATTCTGAAACTGTTACAGAAACTATTCATAATTTTTCAACGCGATTTGAATCTGATTTAGATGAGGACTTTAAATTCATTACTAACGGTATTTTCGGTTATACCAATTATGACGCTGTTCAATATTTTGAAGATATTGAGATTTTAAAAAAAAATAACTCAATCGAAATTCCAGAAATCTATTATGCCGTTTATCAAAATGTGATTGCCATAAGTCATTACAAAAATGAAGCTTACATATTTTCACATTCAGCAGATAATAATCATAATGTGGAAAAACTACATCAGTTAATTCAAACCAAGCGTTATGCAGACTATGGGTTTTCTACGGAAAACAATATCAAATCAAACCTCAGTGATGAAGAGTATAAATCTCATGTAGAACTAGCAAAAAAACATTGTGCTCGTGGAGATGTATTTCAACTGGTATTATCTAAGCGATTTTCTCAAGAATTTAAAGGCGACGAATTTAATGTCTACCGCGCATTACGAAGTATAAACCCAAGTCCTTACCTATTCTATTTTGATTATGGTAGCTATAAAATATTTGGAAGTTCTCCAGAAGCACAACTCATTGTTAGTGAAGGTAAAGCTGAAATTCACCCTATAGCCGGGACTTTTAAGCGTACTGGAAACGACTTATCAGACGCAAAAGCAGCAGCAGAATTAGTAAAAGATGACAAGGAAAATAGCGAGCATGTGATGCTTGTTGACTTAGCGCGAAATGATTTAAGTAGACACGGAAGCCAAGTAAAAGTCGAAACTTATAGAGAAGTACAGTTCTTTTCCCATGTGATTCATTTGGTAAGTAAAGTCACAGGTCAAAAACACGAAAATACAAATACAATGCAAGTTGTTGCAGACACATTTCCTGCGGGAACTTTAAGCGGTGCACCAAAACATATGGCTATGCAACTCATTGAGAAATATGAAAAAACAAGCCGTTCCTTTTATGGCGGCGCAATAGGATTTATGGATTTTAAAGGCAACTTTAATCATGCTATAATGATTAGAACATTTCTAAGTAAAAACCACAATCTATACTGGCAAGCAGGCGCAGGAATCGTTGCAAAATCTAGTGCTGATAGTGAGTTGCAAGAAGTATATAATAAGCTCGGAGCACTAACAAAAGCTATTAAAATGGCAAAAGGTATATAATCATGAAAAAAGTATTAGTTATAGACAACTACGATAGCTTCACATACAATCTAGTACACTATTTAGAGGATTTAGATTGTGATGTTACTGTAAAGAGAAACGACAAACTCACTCTAGAAGAAGTTGCAGATTTTGATAAAATTCTATTATCACCTGGACCAGGAATTCCAGATGAAGCGGGTTTATTAAAAGATATTATCAAAACCTATGCAGCAACAAAAAGTATACTTGGTGTCTGCTTAGGCCAACAAGCCATTGGCGAAGTTTTTGGAGGTGAATTAGAAAATCTTGAAAGTGTTTACCATGGTGTTGCGACAGCAGTCACTTTGAGTGTCGATGATGAAAATCTATTCGAAGGACTTGACAAAACTTTTGAAGTCGGACGTTACCATTCGTGGGTAGTTAAAACAAACTTACCAGAAATATTAGAAGCAACCTCTTTTGATGAAAACGGTCAAATCATGTCTCTGAGACATAAGGTATATGATGTAAAGGGTGTTCAATATCATCCTGAATCTGTATTAACACCAAATGGAAAACAAATTTTAGAAAACTGGGTGAATTCTTAATTATGAAAGAAATTTTAAACAGACTTATTAATCAAGAAAGTATCTCTAGTGAAGAGGCAAAAAACGTTCTGGTTAACATCTCAAATGGCGTGTATAATCAAAGTCAAATTGCATCATTTCTAACGGTCTATATGATGCGAAGTATCACTTTAGAAGAGTTAAGAGGATTCAGAGATGCCCTTTTGGAACTATGTATTTCCGTAGACTTAAAAGACTTTAATCCAATAGATTTATGTGGTACAGGTGGTGACGGAAAAGACACATTCAATATTTCTACATTATCCTCTTTTGTAACCGCTGGTGCAGGTGTTAATGTAGCAAAACATGGGAATTACGGCGTTTCATCGGCTTGCGGCTCGTCTAACGTCATGGAGCATTTAGGTGTTAAATTCTCTAGTAATAATGACTTTTTAAAGCGTAGTATAGACCAAACAGGAATTTGTGTATTACATGCACCACTATTTCACCCAGCTATGAAAAATGTAGCACCTATACGTCGAGAGCTTGGTGTAAAAACATTTTTTAATATGCTTGGACCAATGGTAAATCCTGCTTTTCCACCAAATCAAATGGTAGGTGTTTTTAATTTAGAATTGTTAAGACTATATGGTTATCTATACCAGGAAACCGATAAAAATTATGCTGTTGTACATGCCTTAGATGGCTATGATGAAATTTCTTTAACCGGAAAAACAAAAGTTATGTCTAACAACTCAGAAGCCTTATTTGCACCTGAAGATTTAAACTTAAGAACAATAAAACAATCTGAAATATTTGGTGGTAATACAGTTAAAGAAGCGGCAAATATTTTTATAAATGTAATTGGTGGCAAAGGAACTGAAGCGCAGAATAACGTGGTTTGCGCTAATGCAGGTTTAGCAATTGCTACAAGCAAACAAATATCACATAGTGAAGGTTTTGAATTAGCAAAAGAGTCTCTATTGAGCGGTAAAGCAAAGCAAAGTTTAAATAAACTTATAGAACTGAGTAAATGAACATCTTAGACAAAATAGTTAGAGACAAACGATTAGAAGTTGATTTGCGAAAATCAATTATTCCCACCTCACAGTTGGAAGCATCTGTTTTATTTAATCGAAAAACAGTTTCGTTAGCTACTAAACTTAGAAATAGTAATAGTGGAATAATTGCAGAACACAAACGTCGCTCACCTTCAAAATCCATAATTAATAATAATTTGAATGTCCAAGATGTAGCCCTAGGTTATGAGAAAGCTGGTGTCTGCGGCATATCTGTTTTATCAGATGGAAAATATTTTGGTGGTAGTCTAGACGATGTATTAGTTGCAAGAGCTGCTTGTGATTTACCAATATTACGCAAGGAATTTATAATCGACGACTATCAGATTTTAGAAGCCAAAGCTTATGGTGCAGATGTTATTCTATTAATCGCTGCAATATTGTCCAAAGCAGAAATAAAGCAATTTTCAGAATTAGCAAAAAGTCTAACTTTAGATGTTTTACTTGAGGTACATAATTAAGCAGAATTACATAAATCTATTATGCCTTCGTTAGATATGTTGGGCGTTAACAATCGTAATCTCAAAACTTTTGAAGTAAGTTTAGAAACTTCAAAAAAACTGAGTGAACTAATTCCAGATGAATTTGTAAAAGTATCTGAAAGTGGAATCAGTTCTGTTTCTGCAATAAAAGAATTAAAACCTTACGGTTATGAAGGCTTTTTAATTGGAGAGAACTTTATGAAGACAGACAATCCAGGAAAATATGCAACAGAATTTATTCAAAATCTAGAATCATGAAGTTAAAAGTCTGCGGAATGAAATATCAAGATAATATGGAAGCTGTTGCTCGTTTGCAACCAGATTACATGGGCTTTATATTTTACGACAAATCGTCTCGCTACTTTGATGGTGAAATCCCTAAGATTCCTTACGGAATAAAAAAAGTTGGAGTTTTCGTCAATTCTGATTTAGATTATGTTTTACACATGATAAAAAAACACAAACTCAATTCAATTCAACTACATGGAAATGAAGATTCACATTATTGCGCATCCTTAAAGTTTGAGCTTCATTTAATTAAAGAACACTGGAAACAATCAGTTTGGGAACCTTATCATGAAAGACAAGGAGTAAATGATTATGAGAAAAAAGAAATCATCAAAGTTTTCAGCATCAAAAATAAATTTAATTTCAATCTTTTAAAACCTTACGAAGACATTGTGGATTACTTCTTGTTTGACACCAAAGGTAAATTTCCAGGTGGTAATGGCCATAAATTTAATTGGGATGTTTTAAAAGATTATCCTTCAACTACACCCTTTTTTTTAAGTGGTGGTATTGGTTTAGGTGAAGTTGAAAAATTAAAAGAATTTCAAGAAAGTCCTGCTTCAAAATACTGTTATGCTATTGACGTAAATAGTAAATTTGAAATTGAGCCTGGACTAAAAAATATAAATGAATTAGAAAAATTTAAGCATGAGTTACAACATTAACGACAAAGGCTATTATGGCGAATTTGGAGGCGCTTACATCCCTGAGATGCTCTATCCAAACATTGAAGAACTGAGACAGAATTATCTTAAAATAACAGCTGAAGCTTCATTTCAAGAAGAGTTTCATGAGTTACTAAAAGATTATGTAGGCAGACCTTCGCCTTTATATTTTGCAAAGCGCTTATCCGAAAAATATAACACTAAAATATACCTTAAGCGTGAAGATTTAAATCACACAGGTGCACACAAAGTAAACAATACTATTGGACAAATTTTACTAGCACAACGATTAGGCAAAACCAGAATTATTGCTGAAACCGGTGCTGGTCAACACGGTGTTGCGACAGCTACTGTATGTGCATTGATGGGTATAGAATGTGTGGTATATATGGGCGAAATTGATATCGCTAGACAAGCACCAAACGTAGCACGTATGAAAATGCTTGGTGCAAAAGTAGTACCTGCACTTTCTGGCAGTTGTACTTTAAAAGATGCCACAAATGAGGCTATGCGAGACTGGATTAATAATCCCGTAGATACGCATTACATTGTAGGTAGTGTTGTAGGACCGCATCCTTATCCAGATATGGTGGCGCGTTTTCAAGCTGTTGTTTCAGAAGAAATAAAAAAACAATTAATAGAAAAAGAAGGTACTGAAAATCCTGACTATTTAATTGCTTGTGTTGGCGGAGGCAGTAATGCAGCTGGAACGTATTACCATTATTTAGACAATACAGATGTGAATATCATCGCTGTTGAAGCTGCAGGAAAAGGTATCCATACAGGTGAGAGCGCAGCAACTTCTGTTTTAGGAAAAGAAGGTATAATTCACGGTAGTAAAACACTATTAATGCAAACAGGTGACGGACAAATCACAGAACCATATTCAATCTCTGCTGGTTTAGACTATCCTGGTGTTGGTCCAATGCATGCCAATCTTTATAAAACAGGACGTGCTGAATTCATATCAATCACTGATGATGAAGCCATGACTGCTGGATTAGAGCTATCCCAGTTAGAAGGTATCATTCCAGCTATTGAAACCTCACATGCGCTTGCCGTTTTTGAACATAAAACCTTTAAACCAGACAATATTATCGTACTCAATTTATCTGGGCGTGGCGACAAAGATTTACAGAATTATATTGATTATTTTAAATTATAGACTAAGTCATGCTGAACTTGTTTCAGCATCGCACAAGAGAAAGAGTGAGATATAGTTACGTATACATAATGACAAATAAGTACAGAACAACATTTTTTGTTGGCGTAACTTCAAATCTTTCAAAAAGAATAGCTGAACATGCTAATGGAACTGGTTCTTTATTTACTAAAAAGTATAATCTTAAAGACTTGATTTATTTTGAAAAATTCTCTGATATGAATCAAGCAATAGATAGAGAAAAACAACTTAAAAATTGGCACAAAGAGTGGAAGCTGAATCTCATCAGAGAAACAAATCCTAAATTTGAAACATTAAAAATTATGTGACCCTGAAACAAGTTCAGGGTGACGAAACATCAAAAATGAATAGAATCAACCAAAAACTAAAAGAAGACAAAAAATTGCTATCGATATACTTTACTGCTGGTTATCCAAGCATAAATGACACTGTTTCAATCATTCAAAATCTCGAAAAAAGTGGTGTAGATATGATTGAAATCGGCTTACCTTTTAGCGACCCATTAGCCGATGGACCAACGATTCAAGATAGTTCCACGAAAGCACTTAGAAATGGTATGACAAGCGAATTACTTTTTAAACAATTAAAAGACATACGTGAGACTGTTTCTATTCCTTTGATTATCATGGGCTATTTTAACCCGATGTTGCAATATGGTGTTGAAGCCTTTTGCAAAAAATGTCAAGACGTTGGTATTGATGGCTTGATTATTCCAGATTTACCAGTAGATGTTTACCATGAAGAGTATAAATTAACTTTTGATAAATACGGTCTTATAAATGTATTCTTAATTACACCGCAGACTTCAGATGAACGTATCCGATTTATAGACTCTGTGTCTGATGGATTTATATACATGGTCAGTTCGGCAAGTACAACAGGCGCTAAAACAGGATTTGGAAATGAGCAATCGGAGTACTTTGAGCGTATTGCGAATATGAACCTAAAGAATCCTCAGATTGTAGGATTTGGTATTTCAAACAATGAGACATTTACTGCTGCAACAAAACAGGCAAAAGGTGCTATTATTGGAAGTGCTTTTATAAAGCATGTAACTAATCAAGGCGTAGATGTTATTGATACATTTGTAAAAACAATAATCTAATATGAAAATATTAAATGATTGGCGTATTGTAATCCTAATTTGTTTAACATTAGGTTTAGCTCCTTTTTTTCCTGAGCCTCATATTTATGGAAAATTAAAATGGTTAGCCGGTGGTGCAAAAGGAATGAGTGCTTTAGATTATTTAGATATATTTTTCCATGGTTTTCCTTTTGTATTATTAATGCGAATCAAGGGTTGGTAAATAGATAAAAAAACAAGCTTAATTCATTGAAAAACAACGTCTTAAACTTGTTTAAGTTATTGATTTTCAGTATCTTAATAGTCGATTTCAACAAGATT